>NZ_CAWPRX010000114.1:0-8676 GCF_963890365.1 Tychonema sp. LEGE 07196
CTCTCCCCCTCTCCCCCTCTCCTCAGCGCCCTCTGCGGTAAAAAAAGAAACTCAATAATCACACTAAAAATTATATGGTACGCGGAAACTACGATCGCCAAAAACCCTACTTACGCAACCCCAACATCAACAAACCAATCGCCGAAATCTATGCAGACTTAGACGCATTTAGCTGGGAGATATTTGAAGACCAACCCCACCGCTTCGATACCGTAAGTTTCTACGTCTTACTTCCCCCGCTATTTTACGAAGGAAAATTCATCAAAGGAATTTACTTAAGCGAAGGAGTCGAACTAATCAACAAACTATTTCCCCAACTTTCCTCAGTATTTTTATCCTTCACCTATTCCCCCGGAATCTCCTATTCCTGGGCCCCTGTCGCCGACGCATACTCCAGTTTATACAAAAACCCGCAGCGAGATAAATGGTTTCGCGAAACTTATCCAAATCGCGCCAACAAACCGATCGTACCACTGCAAGACACAGACTTCATCAACGAATACTTAATTTCTCCCCGCAACGTCCCCGCCAAAGACATCGACTTGCTAGCCGTCGCCCGAATTTCCGAAGAAAAAAACTTGCCAACGATTGCTAAAGCCTTAAAAATTTACCGCCAAAAATATCCGCAAAAACCAATAAAATTAACAGTTGTCAGCGGTCACGACTTTGATGTTAATAACCTAAATACTCTCGACGAACTCGCCTTAAAAGAATGGCACCAAGTAGAAGCAATTTTAGGCAATCCCTCCGACTACATCAACTTACTACCGCGAGTTGACTACTACAGCGAAATGCCTGTATATTATTCGCGCGCCCAAGCCTTCGTCCTCGGTTCCCTCCTCGAAGGAAAAAATCGGGGAATTACCGAAGCAATGAGTTGCAACGTACCAGTAATTTGTTTTGAAGAATTCAACCAATACGCCAGAGGAAACTCGCCTGTTTTCCCGGAAGGTGCGGGACTTTACGCCAAATTTGACCCTGAATCCTTAGCCGATACTATTCATACAGTATTGCAAAATCAAACCGAATTTAAGCCGCGATATCAGTATTTAAAGCATTGCGGCCGCAAGAATTTTTTTAACACTTGTATAGACAGTTTTCCTTACTATCAGCATAACATTCCCGACTACAAACCGGGAGAAGCATTTAAGAATTTGTGGCTGGATTTGGCGGTGCAGCAAAATTATCAAATTAGTTTGGATAGTTTTTTGTATGGAGGTTCTCCATTGTCTCATATTCGCGGCATAAATACGATTCAGCAAAATCTCGGCGAGTTAACTAAGTTTCAATGACAGATAATTCGGAATGATTAAACCGCAGAGGCCACAGAGGACACAGAGGAAGAGAAGAGAGAGATTAATAATTCTGATGTCAAGGGATTTGAGATTAGTTTTCATAGGGAAAAATTTCGCTAAAGGGCTCGTGGAATTCATTCCCTAGCGACTGGTAGATGGTCGGTTTTAGTTGACACTAATGCCCTATTCCCTATGACAATATCCTCAAAAATCTTACTTGCCAAAACTCTTGCTAAATTCACAGGAACAGCATTCCCGACCATTTTGTAGCCGTCCGCAATATACTTGTACTTGAAGATAAACTCATCAGGAAAAGTCTGAACTCTCGCACATTCCCTCACCGAAAGCCTGCGGTAAGGTTGAGGCGAATTGGGGTCAAAAATGCGCTTGTCCTTGCCAACCAAAATCATTTTACTAGCTTGAGGGTGTAGAGGTGCGTGTCGGCCGCCCGCCTGAATTGTAAAGGAAGGTTCGCCCCAACTTCTAACTCGATTTCGCGACATATAAATGCTCGAAAACCCCAAATCTGCACATTCGTGATTCGCGACAGAATCGTGATAATTATCTACTTTACCCTTAACTGACATTGGGGCGATCGCCTTTAAGTCAAAAATCGCATCTTCCAGCGTCAAAACATCCGTTCCAGGCGCGGGAAACTCAAAACCAAAACCCAGATTTTCCCGATAACCGACAACAATTACCCTTTGTCTATCTTGCGGAACACCAAAATTTCTAGCATTCAACAACTGGAACGAAACTCGATACCCGATCGCCTCAAACTGCGATAATATATAAGTGAAAGCATCACGATTTCTAGGCGCTAAAATACCCCTAACATTCTCAGCCAAGAAAAACAAAGGCTGCTTGTCCCGCACAATTCTGATATACTCCCAAAAAAGCTGACCCCGACAATCATCAATCCCGCGTTTCGCACCAGCCGCACTCCAACTTTGACAAGGAGGCCCGCCGATAATCCCAATACAATTAGGGATTTCATCAGAATTAATTTTTCTGATATCTCTGCCGTCTAAAATAGTTTCAGGATGATTGAAATTATACGTATCCCAAATAGACTTATCATATTCATTCGCCCAAACCAGATTAAACCCAGCCAAGCGAAAACCCAAATCCAACCCCCCACAACCCGAAAACAGAGAAATAATATCCAAAGCCACCTTTTCTCACCCGCAATAAATTACAATCAATCAATTATAAACATCTCTTTCTTCTCTCCCTCTGCGCCCTCTGCGCCCTCTGCGGTTAATAAAAAAAATATAATTCACACACAAACAGAATTCATCATCCTCAATGAATGCAGAATCCATCCTCCAATCTTACCAACACTTCGGCGTACACCTCGGCCTAGAAAGAATTCACCAACTCCTCCAAAAACTAGACAACCCCCACCAAAAAGTCCCCATTATCCACATTGCCGGCACAAATGGCAAAGGTTCCGTTTGCGCTTATCTCTCATCCGTACTCACAGCAGCAGGCTATCGAGTCGGGCGCTACACATCCCCGCACCTAATCGATTGGACAGAAAGAATTTGCATCAACCAAAAACCAATTTCTACAATAGCATTGCAACAGTGTCTAGAACAAGTTGTCAGCGCTGCGGAAGGTAATACAGAAACTCCCACTCAATTTGAAATCATCACCGCAGCAGCTTGGCTGTATTTCGCCGAACAAAAAGCAGATATTGCCGTCATAGAAACAGGATTGGGCGGTAGATTAGACGCGACTAATGTTTGCGAAACTCCCCTTGTCAGTGTCATTACTTCTATCAGTCTCGATCACTGGCAAATCCTCGGCCCTACTGTCGCCGATATTGCTGGAGAAAAAGCCGGAATTCTCAAATCAAAGTGTCCGGTAGTTGTCGGAGAATTGCCCGAATCTGCTAGAATAGTAGTAGAAAAACGCATTCAAGAATTAGACTGTCCGGCAATTTGGGTAAAACCAGCGGTAGATTTAGGAGAAGGATTTGCAGAATATCAGTTAAGTCAAAATTCGGTTAAAATAAAATATCAATTGCCATTGTTGGGACAAATTCAATTAATGAATTCAGCGATCGCCCTTGCAACTCTCCACACCCTCCAAAACCTAGGATGGCAAATCTCCTCCACCGCCATCGCCGACGGAATCGCCACAACCCAATGGCCCGGAAGACTTCAACAAACTACCTGGAAAAACCGCAACATCCTGATTGACGGCGCGCACAATCCAGCCGCTGCGATCGCCCTGCGCGAATACGTAGATCATCTTACCAGTTCCCCGTCCCCGATTAACTGGGTCATCGGCATTTTGGCGACGAAAGACTGCGATGATATTTTACAAGCTTTACTCAAAAAGGGCGATCGGCTTTACCTAGTACCCGTACCCGATCAAAACTCATCATCCCCCGCAGAATTAGCCGCCCTCGCTAAAATTATCTGCCCCGAATTAACAGTTTGTCAAGCCTTCCCCGACTTAACAACAGCCTTAGATGCTGCAGTTGCAGGCGACAATTTAACAGTGCTTTGCGGTTCCCTTTATCTCGTCGGCTACTTTCTGCAACAACAACAATCCCAAGCTTAAACGCATTATAATTGTGTTTCTTCCTCGGTAAAAATAGGAGGCCACAGTTCCGAAACGGGCAATTCCCAACCGGGAAAAAGTTCTGTTACTGTTAAAATATCGCCATTTCCTAAAACAGTCGGTTCGCCTGTAGATCGATAAACAGTCACTGTTTCTTCATCAGGATCGATCAGAATTCCGACAACCGCACCCAATTCGATAAACTTCAAAACCTTGGTTTCTATCGGCTTAATGCGATCGCTCTGAGATTTAATCTCAACTACCAAATCCGGGACAAGTTCTCCAAAATAACGCGGACTTTGGCGCAATCGGGCGGCGCGCACAAAAGAAACATCCGGTGCTTTGACATTCGTATCCGGCATGATGAAACCGCCTGCGGAGTCAAACACTCTCCCCAAGCGACGGGGGTAAACCCAGTTACCCAGCAAGCGAATCAAAATACTGCTGATTTCACTGGATACGATGTCTGATGGCCCCATAATTGAAAGTCTCCCGTCTTCTAGTTCAATTTTGTAATCTAAACCAGCTTCCGAAAAAAGGCTTTGAACTTGGTTTAAATCTTTGAGTGTCATCGCTGGCATAAGAATTTTCTCCTATTCCGATCAGAGCTTTGATTTTAACACAAGTCAAATTTATGAAGATTTGAGGAATTCAAGCTATTTTTGTAGAAATCATCAATCAAGCTGAATTGATAAAGGCGATCGCACGGGATAAATAAACCCGGTTGCTGGGATGAGCGATCGTTCTTACTTATTTATCGATAAACATTTACCTCTAAAACAGTCGAGATTGACTTGTCCAGAGTTATCCTCCGACTCCGCCCTGTGAAAAAGCGGTAATTTCATCATTCGATAATAACTTAAAAGCTTATATATATGGCGACACGGATTCCCATTATTTAATAATACGTCAAGTAGCAGAAAAAAGCAAGGGGGAAAAGCAAAAATATTTCCGCCCCAGCTTTAATTCAAAACTACCTTTGATCCCAAGCAGTCGCCGCATCACTCACAGCTTGTTCCACGGATTTTTCCCCCAACATCGCCGCTTGCAAATTGTCATAAATCGCCTTTTGCAACTTCTTAACATCCTTGAGAGGGGGAATTAACAACTCAGCTTTCGCCAAGCCAGAAGCACTGACAATCCTAGCTCGATCGCTCGGAGCAGCATCAGCCGGAACACTCTTAAAATAAGAGTCCTGCAAAGCCTCAACCGTAGAAGGCAAAACATTAGCAACCTTCGCAAACGCCAACTGATTTTGAGAATTTGTCACGAACAAAGCAAACTTCACAGCATCATCAGGGCGCTTGCTGTCGCGAGGTACAACCAAATTCATCACCGCCACAGTCTTCTTGCCGGTTTCCCCCGTAATTTGAGGCGCAGCAGCCGAGACAGCACCAATATTCGGAGCATTCTCAGCGATCGCCTTTAAAAACTGCGGCCCAGAACCCAACAAAGCAGTTTCTCCAGCTTGATAAAGCTCGATCGCCCTGCGATGTCCCTGCACCAAAACATCCTGCGGCAAAAGTCCGCCCTTGTACAAATCCACCCAATACTGAAAAACAGCCTTCCCCTTATCAGTATTAAAAGCAGCCTTACCTTTAGCATCAACCAAAGGCACACCCATCTGCACAAAAGATTGCAAAACCTCCGACGAATCTTCCGGTACAAAAGTCGCAAAAAAAGCAAATTTACCAGTTTTATCCTTCACCTGTTTCGCCACAGCCGCCAACTCGGCATAGGTAGCGGGAGGCTTAGCAATTCCAGCTTTTTTAAACAACTCCGTATTGTAAATTGTCACTCCAGTTGTCAGATACCAAGGAATGCCAAAAGTCTTGCCATCGAGTACGCTAGCTTTCCAGATATTTGGCAGATAGAGCGATCGCACTTGCTCCGAAATTCGAGAGTCCAAATCCAGCCAAGCATTGCGCCCCGCCAACAGCGAAGCAAAATCAGGATTCAGGTTCACCACATCCGGCGCAGTTTTCGCCGAAACAGCACCCAAAATCTTACTTTCCATCGCCGACCAAGGGACATCCACCCAACGCACCTTCACGCCCGGATTTTTGGCTTCAAAATCAGCGATCGTCTGATTAAAATACTCAGTAAACTGAGGTTGAAGCTGCATAGTCCAGAACTCGATTTCGTTAGCATTCTTAGTTTGGGAATTAACAGCAGGCTTGCCGCAACTCACCACCGCAGCCAGCAGCAGCCCCACCAGCCCAAAAACAGCAAACAGTTGCCAAGATTTACGCTTCATAGAATTTAATTTCAGAATCATGGGAACCGTTAGAGAAAAAAAAGCACAGCCCGCCGAGAAAACCAGAGAGTCAAGTTCTAGTCTTGGTTGCGCCAGAGCCCTGCGAGGGAGAGAGTCGGTTTTGCAGCCGCACCGGCAGGTTTTCGGTCGATCGAGCTGAAAATTGTTGACATTCGCCGGAGAATAGCTATTGTCAAGTAAATTGGATAGCATAAAATCGGAACTAGCGATCGCGCAACCAAGACCCTGCAGCGCAGCACCGCCAACGGTACTGCGAACACCGAGATTACAGCAGGCGCGTTGGAAATACATACCAGGTTTCAAACAGAATGTCAGTCTAGGCCAGCAATCCAAACCCGCCGGCCAATGGGTCATTCCTAATTGAAAATCCCAAATGGTATCACCCTCCAACAGCCAACGGCTGAGTCAGGCTGGCCAACCACAAAATAAACAAATAGCAACTACCGGCGACCCAATCACATGGTTAACTTTTTCAAAGGTCTACTTTCCCAACGCCAGCCAGGAATCGGGATCGAAATAGCCCCAGACCGCATCAACATCATTCAGCTCGAAAAGAAAGCTCAGGCATTAAAATTAGGCATCCTAGCCTCAATAGAAGTACCAGAAGACATAATACAAGAAGGGCAAATAGTCGATCCGCCCGGAATGGCAGAACTCATCCGGTCAGTCCTCGCCGAAAACAAAATCAAAGCCAAGAAAGTAGCCACAGCCATTCCCGGCCGCGAAGCCGTCATCCGCTTAATTCCAGTTCCCGCAGAACTCAACGAAGAAGAACTGCGGGATTACATGAACGCAGAAGCAGGGCTGTACTTGCCGTTTCCCAGAGAAGACGCCGACGTAGACTATCAAAAAATCGGCTTATTTGTAGATGACGACGGCGTAGAAAAAGTGCAAGTGGTATTAGTAGCTACCCGCAGAGAAGTTACCGACACATACATCGAAACCTTCAAAGAAGCCGGACTGATCATAGACGTGCTAGAAGTAACCAGCTTTGCCCTGATTCGCACCCTCAAAGACCAACTGCAACAATTTTCATCCCAAGAAGCCGCCGTCCTCACAGACATAGAATTTGACAGTACCGAATTAGCTATAGTAGTGGACGGCATACCACAATTTAACCGTACCATCCCGATCGGCACCTACCAAATCCAGACCGCCCTCAACGAAGCCATGAACCTGCCCCCAACCAGAGACACCACCGAACTGCAAGGCATGACCCTGCCAGTAACGGATACAATGGGCGCATCGGGAGACGCCAATCCAGGCACAAATGCCATGATTAAAGTATTGGGAGAACTCGCAGACGAACTGCGCCGCTCAGTAGACTTTTACCTCAACCAGAGCGAAGAACTCGAAGTAGCGCAACTGCTGCTAGCGGGCCCCGGAGCCGCGATCGGCAAACTCGACGAATTTTTCATGCAGAGATTAAGTTTGCCCGCATCCCAAGTCGATCCCATCGAAACCCTAGGACTCGAAATCAGCCAAGAAATTAGCCCCGAACAGCGAGCAGGCTTAGGAGTAGCCCTAGGCTTAGGACTCAGGGAGGTGCTCTAACCTAACAGTTTTAGATAATAGTAGAAAAACAGATTTGAGAATTTTAGGAAAAAGCTTCCTCCGAAAAAAGCAGACCCCTGATGCAGAAGGTAAAATATTGGAGGTAAAAGGTAAAAAGTACAAGGTAGAATATCCGAGATAGAAGCAGCCAATTCCTTCGGAAAAAGGCCGAAAATTGTTTCCTTCTTCCCTAAATAAACCCTTAACTTGTACCGATAATCTGGCGCTCACTCTAAAATCTAAAATTTCACATTTAAAGCAACCGCCTTCACAGTTAAGACGTTCTTAATTGCTCAAACCTCAGCCGTCGATTGCCACCAAAAGTCCCTCGCGCCGATAACTAAAGCCTTCCTCCGACCTGCTTTTTTCTGCCTTCTTTTTTCTGATAACTGATGACTGATAACCTTCGCTCGCGGGGAACAGCACTGATGACTAATGACCAATAACTAATGACCAATGACTAATGACCAATGACTAATGACCAATGACTAATGACTTCTTCCTTCAGCTATAAAATCGAGTGAAGCCATGTACAGCCTAGATATTAATTTTCTCAACGATCGCCCGGACTACAAACCAGTCACAGCAGCCAAAAGCTCAGCTAAAAGAAGTTCCGGTGGAGCCAAAGACCAACTGCCCCTCATAGGGGCGCTGCTGTTTGCCTTCGGCCTCAACGCCGCAGTCATGGGCGCCTGGTGGTGGGCTACCAACGAAAACACCGGCTTAGCCACAGAACAAGCAACCATCGACCAAGAACTGGCAAAATTAAACACTCAAGCCAGCGCCATCAAAGCCATCAACGCCGAAACCGACAAAATTACCGGCGAATACAAAGCATTAGCCGGAGTATTCGACCAAATTAAACCCTGGTCGGCCATGCTGCAAGACATCAGCGCCCGCACCCCCGCCGGAGTGCAAATTTCCAAAATCGAGCAAATCGACCCAAGTCCCGCCCCCGTTGCAGCACCCCCACCG
>NZ_CAWPRX010000115.1:0-1593 GCF_963890365.1 Tychonema sp. LEGE 07196
GGGCTGTGGAGACACCCACCAGTACGATCGAACAAATGGTCAGAGATGCCCACAGCGCATCGGCTTCCGACATTCACATTAGAGTCGGCCAAGTACCTCGATTTCGGATTCGGGGCGTGATGCAAGTAGCAACCACTCACCCCAAAGTAACGCCAGAATTGTTTGAAAATTATCTAGCCGAAATTCTCACCCCCGAACAGCGAAAACAGTTTGCAGCTACCAAGGAATTAGATACAGCAATTTTTTATCCAGGCTTCGTGCGTTGTCGCGTCAACTGTTTCGATGCCCTCAGCGGCGGTGCGATAGTATTGCGGTTGATCAATTTGGAAATACCGACAATCGATTCCTTGAGGCTACCAGAAGTTCTCAAAAATATCATTTTGCGATCGCAGGGATTAATTTTGGTGACGGGGCCTACAGGTTCGGGAAAATCAACAACAGTAGCTGCCATGATCGACCATCTCAACCAGATGGAACAGAAGCACGTAGTTACAATTGAAGACCCGATCGAATTCATTCACCCTTCCAAGAAATGCTTGGTCAGCCAGCGGGAAGTCGGCTTGCACACCCACGAATTTCAGCAGGCTTTGCGGGCAGTTTTGCGAGAAGATCCAGATGTGATTCTGATCGGGGAAATGCGCGATCGCGTTACCATCAATACAGCCCTGCAAGCAGCTCAAACAGGTCACTTAGTAATTGGAACTCTCCACACTCGCAGCGCCATAAACGCCATTAACCGCTTGTTAAATATGTATCCGCCGGAGGAACAGCAAGCGATGCGGATTCAAATTTGCGACTCTTTGGTAGCAGTAATTGCCCAACTTTTGCTGCCAACAGTTGACAACCGCCGCGTCGCAGTTCACGACATTTTGGTGAATACGCCCGCCATGCACGATTACTTAATGAAAGGTGCTGAGGACGAAGCTTTCCGGTTGATGGAACATGACACCTACGAAGGAATGCAGATTATCAACCAGGGTCTTTATAAACTGGTGCTCGAAGGTAGAGTGACGATCGAAGAAGCAGCAAAAAGTTCTCCCGAAGCCAGCGATTTAGACCGTCGTTTACGGACTGGAGGCTACGATGTTGGGGACGCTCGCGGCTTTGAAGGCAGCAAAAAAGAACGCAGCATTCGCGATCGGTAGCAGCACGCATATAGGGGTAGTCTTGTTCTGGCTACCCACCAATTCATACTATTTGAGATTTGAGATTTAAGAGTTGAAATTAAAAAATTGGGAATGAGTTATTGTGTACGGATCTGTAGCAGTTTGAGGGAAAAATGAGGTATTGAGCGATCGCTCAATACCTCATATCATATCCGGTCAATTACTATCACAAAAACGCTTCGTAGTGCTAATCGATCGGAGATGATATCAATCGCTCAATTCCCCAATCTAAAATCTAAAATCTAAAACTCGTACTGAGCGAAGCCGAAGTATCTAAAATCGACTCAGTTCTCACTTTTTTGAGAAAAGCTATAACCTCGTATAGCAATCCTTGCAGGAGTCGTAAAATTTTTACCCCACCCCAACCCTCCCCGCGGGTTCGGGGAGGGAGTAAGAAATTCACAAATGATTTAGGATTGCTATATAT
>NZ_CAWPRX010000116.1:0-73685 GCF_963890365.1 Tychonema sp. LEGE 07196
ACCCCAACCCTCCCCGCGGGTTCGGGGAGGGAGTAAGAAATTCACAAATGATTTAGGATTGCTATATATAGCGGTTCTAAAAAAAGTGAGGTATGCCTTATGCCATATCCCCACCCTTCGACTTCGCTCTTCGGGCAAGATGCCATATACCCACCCTTCGACTTCGCTCTTCGGGCAAGATGCCATATCCTCAATGCCCAATGCCCAATGCCCTATCCCGTATCCCATATAGTACCTCATACCAGAGCACAGAAAGGCTATAAATACCAATATTTTAGGCACACCGCAATATTTGACCATGTTTTCCGTATCTTTACTTAAACTTTTAATACAATTAGTAATAAAAAAGACGTTTTACTGATAGTGGCAAGGATTATTAAGTTTGTTTGACGCCTGCACTACTTTACATTAACTTTAAAATTGCGTGAATATTCTGAGGTAATTGCAAAGAAATAGTAAAGATATGTTGTGAC
This sequence comes from Tychonema sp. LEGE 07196, assembly GCF_963890365.1. NCBI lineage: Bacteria > Bacillati > Cyanobacteriota > Cyanophyceae > Oscillatoriales > Microcoleaceae > Tychonema > Tychonema sp. LEGE 07196. The sequence goes on from NZ_CAWPRX010000116.1 coordinate 474, forward strand.
TATTGCCAACGGCCAGCAACTTACGTTTATAGTTGTAGTGACTAATTTTTGACAGAGAAAGTTCCGACTTAGCAGCTAGCCAAACCAAGCAGATTAAAAAGTCCTTAATAAAACTACAAGTAGACTGAAAATAATTAATTAGTAGGAAAGCAGATCGCGTATCTTTCCGATTAAGTCGCTTTCTCTGTAAAAACAACCAAAATCAGCCGAATTTTAAAAATTCTGTCCTTCAAAAATCAGTTTAATAACTCTCAATCAGCATCAGCAACCGTATTTCTCTAATTTAAAGGAGCCCAGAAAGTGAGTAACACATTTAACCCCTCAGAAGTGTTTGAAGATGCCAGCAAAGCGGCAATAATCGATCGCATCCAGCAGCTAGTTCCCCCAGGTTCCCCCGAACCGCAAAATCCGCAAATCCTAGCAACGCTACAAACTCTCACCGCACAGCTAATCTGGGCCTATCAAGCCGACGGACAACTAGAAAGCGAACCTTTTAGCGATGTGCGCGATCGTACCATTAACCTGTACAGCCTCGCCTGCAGCAACAAAATCAAAGGAAAAACCATCCTCATCACCGGCGGAGAAGGATGCGTCGGCAGTTTTCTAATCGAAAAACTCCTCTCTCTAGGCGCAACTAACATCATTTCCGCAGACAAAGCCCGATGTCAAAACCCCGACGAAAATCTCCCGCACTTTAACAAAGAAGGCGCAGTAACTTTCTACGCCGCCGACATTCGCAACTTGCAGGCGCTCAAACACATATTTGAAGTAGAAAAACCGCAGATTGTTTTTCACCTAGCAGCCCAGCGCCAGCCCGGATTAGCTGAAATCCAAATTCGAGAAACAGTTACAACCAGCCTGTTGGGATGCAAACACGTCATCCAACTTTCCGAAGAATACGGCGTAGAAGACTGCATCTTCTCTTCCACAGGCAAAACATCTCGATATTTTACAACCGAAATTTACGCCGCCTCCAAAAAATTTGCAGAATGGCAATTTGCCAAAGCAGCTCAAGAAGGAAAAGTCACTTACGGGATGGTTCGCTTTACTCATATGCTAGAAAATAGCTTGTTCTGCGAGCAAATGTCCAAGAAAGTACAGCAAAGTAAAACAGTCAACGTTCACGCCCCCCACCGCTACGTAACCGCTCAAAATCTAGTCGAAGCCGTACATTTGTTACTGAATTCGCTCGTGGTTTCCGTTCCGGGAAAACTGAAAATTGTCGCCGTCAGCAATCTCGGATGGCCGACAGAAACCTTGGAAGTCGCTTTGTATAAAATTCTTGAATCCGGCAAAAATTTGCCGATTTATTTTCAAGGACTTTTACCGGGATACGAAGAACCATTTTTCCTAGGACAATTTGACTGGAACAAACCTACAGACATTCATCTCCTAATTAATGTTCTGGAAGATCCTTTCAGAAGAGTTGACCAGGCTGGCGACATGGTGATTGTAGAACTAGCTCCTTTTTCTTTGTGCGTGTTAGATACACAAGTGTCTAACCTGGAAAAAATAATTAGCGATCAGAATTTCCCAGAAGTGCAAATTAAGCCGGCTCTTGTCGCAGCGGAAAAAGAGGTAATTGCTTCTTCTTTTGCGTGGAGTTCCGCCGCAGAATTGCTGAAAATTTTGCAGTGGGGAGTCAATCCGAAAAAATTGCAAGGTTACGGAACAGAAGTCGCTGACTATAGCGAAATTATCCAACTCCTGCTGCAAGGAATGTACGGGAGACTCAACCAAGAAGTTTTGAACTGTGCTGGAGTTAATGCTGATGAATTTGATCAATTAGTGGAAAGTCTTTCTGCGGTGGATTCTCTTGAAGCAGAAGTGGGATATTTGCGATCGGTCTCCAAATGTATCAGACAATCTGCACTCCCGGCACAGTTCACTCAAAAAAAATCTGAACCTGTTCCTGTGCGGGAAGCGGCGTAATTGAAAAATAGTTGAGAGATTGCTTTGTCATTTTTAGTTGATTAAAAGCTAAACAACCCGAAACTCGGTTTCTTTGAGATACCGGGTTTTTCAATTTTGGGTCTGTTTGAGGTTTAATTAAGTGATTTACTTAAAATGGTAAGAATCGACATGATATGATATCATGTTGGAGCGAACGATTGCAATCAAATTAGTTCGTAGTAAGGACTAAAGTCCTCTCTTGGAACAAACTCGCATTCCTGACTACAAACCTAATAAGGGTGATGTTTTCGTATCTTATAAGTTAGATATAGCGGTTATCAAGCGTGGTGAGGTATGCCCTGCGCGGGCCTTCTTCCCAATGCCCAATGCCCAATGCCGCATAGTACCTCATCTTTCGCTTGAAAAGCTATAGTGTCGATCGCTGAGTTGACGGAGATTAAATTTGATTAAGTCAATTCAATGACCGCTGCAAATTACATTAAATTAAATTAAGGTGCTAGAATTGTGGAAATAAATCAGCTACCGTTCCTATTTGTTGATGTTGTACTTTTGACGATCGCCCTAATCCTGCTAATTCCCGTTGCAGTTTTATTTCTAGAATGCAGTGCAGCTTTCCTGTCGAACCTCGCCCCCACAGACGAAACCAAAGAACCCCGCCCCAAAATAGCAGTTTTAATTCCAGCCTACAACGAAGCAGCAGGAATTGCCGCCACTATCTCCACCATTCTGCCGCAGCTAACACCTCAAGACCGCCTGTTAGTCATTGCTGACAACTGCACGGATGCTACCGCAGAAATCGCCCGCAACTGCGGTGCAACGGCGATCGAGCGCCACGACACAGAACGTAAGGGGAAGGGATACGCCCTGGATTTCGGCTTGCAGTCGATCGCCTCAGACCCCCCAGAAGTAGTAATTATGGTTGATGCAGACTGCATCTGCGAGCCAGATTCCATAGAAACATTAGCCCGCGTTTCAATGGCCAAACAAAGACCGGTGCAGGCCACATATTTAATGGAACAGCCGCCCGATCCTACCCCCAAAGATTCGATTTCAGCCTTAGCATTTCTCGTAAAAAACCTAGTCCGCCCCAGCGGATTAAAACAGCTAGGATTCCCGTCATTGCTAACAGGTACGGGGATGGCTTTTCCTTGGCTAATCATTCGAGATGTTCCTTTAGCTAGCGGCAATATCGTGGAAGATATGCAAATGAGTTTGGATTTGGCGATCGCCGGACATCCAACCGTATTCTGCCCCGAAGCCAGAGTCACAGGATGTTTGCCGCAGCAGCAGGAAGCAGCTAAAACTCAAAGAACCAGATGGGAACACGGACATATCCAGACGTTGCTAACTCAGACTCCCAGGCTGGCGACAGCTTCGATCGAGCAACAGCGTTTTGACTTAATGGCGATCGCCCTTGACTTATCCGTCCCTCCTCTATCGCTTTTAGTTGCTCTTTGGCTAGCCGCTTTTGTCGCCTCTATAGTAGCAGCAATCATAGGAACATCACCGATTCCTGCTATTTTGTTAGGAGTACAAGGACTGCTAATTTTAGTTGCAATTGTCAGCGCTTGGGGAAAATTTGGCCGTGCCGACATTTCCGGCGCAACTCTTTTATCTGTACCTTTTTACATCCTTTGGAAAATTCCTTTGTATCTGGGTTTTCTCCTGAAGCGACAAACTAATTGGGTGCGAACAGAACGCGATGTTTAGTATTCTGTAGGGTGCGTCAGCCAGATGCTCTATCAAACTCAAAAATCTCGTTTCTGACGCACCCTACGATGAATAAACGGCTGCGTACAAAACGCAATATTTAGTAGAGGTATGGTACGTCAGTTAAATACTTGAAGCAACTCAAAAATCTCATTTCTGACGCACCGGGCTATAAATAAACGCCTCCAATGACAAACACTGACCTACAAGCGTTACTTGGCCGCGATGATTCCGAACTTGTTGATGCTATCAAATCAGAGATTCACGAACACATTGCGAAGCTCCATGCCCGTGGCGATCAATTCTATGGCTATGCAATACTACCCGGTGAATTCTATCAAATTCACGATCTCGTTGTTGCTTTCAATCGTGAATCGGACATCGCTCCTGAGAATGTCGCCGACAGCTACTATCGCTATTCTGTCGATGAATGGTCTAACTACGAACATAGCGAATTCCCAAAAAGCAGTGCAATTATCGATTTGTGTAATGCCAAATTCAAAGAACTCCATCTCAATGACAACCCTGATGACTATGCAATGGATGATTGGGAAATCGCGCACGCCACCAAACTGCTCGCTGCAATTCTGACAGCAATGAATGAATTGCGACATGATAGTCTGATTGGGGGCGATGAATCATTTGCCGTTATCTGGATTCCCGATTCCGATCTAGATATAATGAAGCAATCTGCCAAAACACTTAACTCTAGTGGTGTCTATGAAACGTTTATAAAAGAATTCGGTGATTGAGATATAGCGGTTATCAGAAAGATGACGTACGCTGGGATATTTCCTAATTGGTAATTAGGACTGATATATGGGTTGCCAGAAACCGGGTTTTTAGCAAAAAAATCGCCAAAAAACCTTAATCTCGGTAAAAAACCTGGTTTCTTGAGTATGAGTGTGTCAGCCATGTCATTAAGGATCCCACATACCTCACTTAATTGAGAACCGCTATAACAGTTGTCCGTGAAGAGTGCATAACAACTGTGTTGCAACGGAGCAGAACCGCGCACGGCTAAACAAGTCATTTCAGAAAATAAAAACAAAAAAAATCTGAAGCTGGAAATTTCCAACTTCAGACTTTTACTAACTCCCCGGGTAGGATTTGAACCTACGACCAATCGGTTACACTTATCCCAACGTTTCCGAAGGGCGCGGACTATTTCATCATCCCTAAAACGCAGATTTAGCATCTGTCGCGGGATGTCGGGCGCTGTGAGATTTATTGGTTAGGCTCCTCATCTCTAGTCTCTGCACCTTTCCGGCTACTTGCGATCGAAACCGCTGCCTTTCGCCAGACTTGGCTCAAGATTGCCGCCACCCGAAGTGCTGCGGTTTCCTTGAATTCACCCGATTTTTCAGTACCCGTTACCGGATAAAGCTGCTATGTCACTAGGGCTTTTGGTTGATGCCAAAGGCTTGCATTCATTACAGCCGATCGCTCTGCCACTGAGCTACCGAGGATTGCGTGGTTTTTGTCATCCACATTTACTAATAGTAGCTGAACCTATTCGATTTGGCAAGGCCTTTTGCAAAGTTTTTTTTTTCTCATACAGCAAGCGGGTTTGGGACGCTAATGCAGCCCCATTCTCATTCTGGCGAGGCGCTGCTGCGATTCTGGATCGAGGGAATTGGCCAGAAAGCGACTGGAATTGTGTTTGCGAGATTTGTGCTGGCGCTCGCTGCGGCGGGCGGTGGATTCTACGTCAGCCGCTAGTTGTTGGGCGGACATCCATTCGGCACCGTAGCCGACTACGGTTAATTGCTGGGCTCTGTCGGAGGTGGCGACAATCATTCGGCTTTTGCCTTTGACCGATCGCAACTCGTAGCGCAAATTAGCACAAGACTTTTCAATATAAGTATCTGCTGTCTGACCGAAGTCAGTGTAGTGCACAGATAAATTTTTAGTAATAATTTCTTTAACGCTCGGAGTGTTTCGATACTGAGCGTCAAACACGAGTCTAGCTTCAAAATCTTGTACGGCGCTGTAGTTAACCAAAGCCTCAATCAACTCGCGGCGGGCTGTTTCGAGTTCGTCGCGATCGCGCTTCTCTCGGAGTCGAGGCCAAAGTCCAATTATGTTATAGCCATCTACAAGTAACACTGCTTGCGATATATACGGTGACATGGTTCAAGGCTGAAGATCTCCAGCAGATAGAGGACATTATTTGCATTGTTCATCAAAGCTTTTGTTGCATTTTATTACACAATGATGTTCGATCGCTAGCTGCAATGTTCCCAGCAAAAACTCAACCCCCCAAATCCCTAGGGTTTTGGAGGGTAAGATTTTAGATTGAAGATTTCGGCGATTGTCGCGCGATCGAGCAATTTTCCAGCTTATTCGACAGATTCCACAGATACGGGCGATGGCTGACGCCCCGCTTCGCTACGGACAACAGTCGGCAGAGATATCTTTTCAACCGCAGGAGTACAGCCGAGCCACTGCACCGACAAATCCGCAAACTGCTCAGGAAGCCCGCTCACGCAAAAACGAGTTGGCAGCGCAGTACCAGAATTCCGCAGCCCCAAAACCTCCAACTCTCTAGCAGCAGCAGCCACAACCCGCACCGCCGGATCGATTAAATTCACCCCAACAGGCAAAAGCGATCGCACCACAGGAGCCAACAGCGGATAATGAGTGCAGCCGTAAATCAGCGTATCGATGCGCTGCTGAATCAAAGGAGCCAAATATTCCCGAGCCACCTCATAAGTATAAGGATCGTGAATCCGGTTTTGCTCAACCAGCGGCACAAAAGCCGGACAGCTAACCTGCCATACCCGACAATCCGCATCCATTTCCAAAATCGCATTTCGATAAGCATTGCTAGCAGCCGTAGCCGGAGTTGAGATCACCCCGATCCGCTTGCCTTGCTGCACCGCAGCCTGCGCCCCCGGCAGAATTACTCCCAGCACCGGAATATCAAACTCAGCCTGCACCATTTCCATCGCCAAAGCAGAACTGGTGTTGCAGGCCATAATCACCATTTTCACATCCTGCTCCACCAGCCAGGCCATAATTTCCCGGACAAAATGGACAATTTCCGAAGCTGCGCGAGTCCCGTAAGGAAGCCTCGCCGTATCTCCAAAATAAAGTATAGATTCGTTGGGCAATTGTTCGTATAACTGCGTCAAAACAGTTAAACCGCCCACGCCGCTATCAAAAATACCGATTCTTTGTTGTCCAGAGTCTGTTGTCATTTTTTAATAATTAGTTGTCTGTTGGCAGTTGGTAGGAAAGCAGTTGGTAGGAAAGCAGGAAAGCAGGAAAGCAGTTGGTAGGAAAGCAGTTGGTAGGAAAGCAGGAAAGCAGTTGGTAGTAGTCAGTTAACAGTTAACAGTTAACAGTCAACTGTTAACTGTTAACAGCTAACAATTCCCTAATAACTAATAACTAATGACTGCTGACTACTGACCACTGACTACTGACTACTGATTACTGACCATTATCTTTGTTGAAGATAAACTAAAATGCCGCGAGCGATCGAAGCTGCCATTTGACTGCGATAAGCTGGGTCAGAAAGTCTAGCAGCATCCTCAGCACCCGTGACAAAACCCACTTCCACCAAAACAGAAGGCATAGAACTCTTCCTCAAAACATAAAATCTCGCCTGCCGCACCCGGCGGTCAGTCGCCCCCGTTCCGTCCAAAATACTGGCGTGAATCACCCGGGCTAAATCTTTCCCGCTATCAAAATAATAAGTCTCAATCCCGCTAATATCCGGCCGGCTCATATTGATCGAATTAGCGTGAATGCTGACAAACAAAGTAGCATTCACCCGTTCCCCCAAAGAAACTCTCGGTTCCAAGTCGATTTCGCTGTCGTCAGTCCGAGTCATCACCGCCTGCACGCCCTGCTGTTCCAGCAGCCTCGCCACCTGATACGAGATATCTAAAACAATCTCCTTCTCCTGAATGCCACCAATCCCGACTGCACCTGGATCGCGGCCGCCGTGCCCCGCATCGATCGCCACCACGACGCGGCGGTTGGATTGGGGCAAATCCCCCGATCCGATCGTCCTTCTCGGTAATGGCTGCGGATTTGGATCGCGAGTCAAAGGCGGCGGGGCGCTAGCATTGGACGATCGCAACTGCAAAGACAGCAACTGCTGGCCCGGTCTCGTCACCCTGCCTACCTCTACCCCCGATCGTGGCTGCACCCAAATCACCACAGTCTCCGCGTCTTCCTGACTCGCAGTAAACGATACAGGACTGTTGGCATTCAACTGAGGAATTTGCCCTGTCAGGGAACTAGAAGCGATTCTGAGCCAGTAAGACCTCGACGACTGGTCCCACCCGCTGGTATAGGAGACTTGGCGGTCAGTTCTCACCACCAGTTGCGTGTCATTATCGGCTAAATCAATCGACAGAACTCTAGCTAAAGTTGCTCGCTCTGGTCTTCCAACAGCTACGGGCTGGGAGCGGCTGAGGATTGGCGCAATCGTACCCCCGGGCGACAGCACAACGGAGCCGGAATTGTTCACAGACGCGCGCCACTGAGTATTAGAAGCCTTCAGACGCAAAGTCACGCGGGTAACGGGCGGGTCTGTTGGCAGTTGCCGGACTTCAACCCTTTCGACACCGAGCTGGCCGTTAGTTTGAGGCTGTTGGCCGCCCGCGCCCGGAGCTAAAGTAGCTCCTTCAATATCCAGGGTAGCGATGTCTCCGGCGCGACTTTGTTCAAAATTAATTTGGGGCCGGCCGCCGACAGTGCGGACTAAAAAACCGTCTGCTGTCAGTTGAACGTTCTGAACTACGGTTGCTTCAGCAGACTGGGGCTCGCCTGCTGAAGGTTCAAGCGATAACCTTTCTCCCCCGGGTTCGGAAATGGGATTTTGACTTTGGCCGCGCGTCGGTGCGGGTAAATCCACTGTCCACTCGCTGGCAGAAATCCCCCGGAATTTTACTTGTTGGGGGTCTAAAGTAAACCCGTCTTTGAGTTCGACTACAATTCTGGTTGTGTCGTTGTCAAACTGTCCTACTCGCACCGATTCGATCGCCCCTGAGAGCTGTTTGTTGACTGAGGGACGGCCTAGACTCGTTCCCGGCAAATCGATTACCAAGCGCGTCGGGTTGAAAATCAGTTGAGCCTTGGGTTGCACTCCCCCTTCTGTTCTAATGTAGAGCCGGTTCTCTGAAGCATCAAACCGCCAAGATTGCAGTCGGGCTGCTTCGGCGGCTCCGGCGAGCAAAAATACACTTAAGAAACTCGGTAGTAGCCAGTGGAATTTCACGACAGTTTTTTCCTCGTTTGCGTTACTACTAAAAGCTGGAAGGGTGCTGTTTGCCCGATCGGCTTTCAGCAGGCGGGCCGCCAGCCGACCAGGGATGTCCGGGCCGTCAGTTGTTGGCCAAATTGACTTTTTTAGGCGTTAATAGGCAGCCCAATGCCCAATTCTGGCATTTTTTTACTTTCCAGCAGACTTGGGGGCGATCGGTTATAAGCTGACTGAGAAATTGTTGGCACAAGGGAAGGTATTTATAGAAGAAGGAATAATTAACAAGACCCAAGGAATAATTAAGAAAACCCCGGCTTTCAGTAATTTCAAACGTCCTCACCGTCTGGCGCTGTTGCTATATTTTCATCAACAATCCACCAGGTTTTTCCTGAACTTATCACAAGTTAGAATGGAGATTTTTACGGTTTTTCTTAGGAGCGATTTCTTCGGTCTTTCATAGGGACACAGTTCGTTAAAGCCAGGGTAGTAATCCCTTTGATAGTTGCGTTTTGTTCTAACTTTTAATCAAGCACTCTGACTAATTAACAACCTACATCGGGAACAATCAGGATTTCCCAGATTTAAGTTACTTTTGAATACATGAAGATGTTAGTTTCATGCAAAGGGGCATATCCTTTTGCGAAAGTTTTTCCCTGACTGTTTGACAGTTAAATACAACTACATGGCGGCACCGATATCTGGTTTTTCTTGATTTTTTATAGTAAGGGATTTTGGGTGCTGCTGGAAATTTAGTTTGGCGATCGCCCGCGCCATACCCGGTGACATTATGATAGCTAATCCATGCTTTTTGCAGTAACTGGAGAGTGTTTTGTGTCACCAGGGCGGGCAATGCTTTGTCACCGATACTCTTCGATCGCGGACGATCGACCGTCAGAGCATTGATTGGTTGACGGGGGAAAAAGTTTTGACGGTAGATATAGTTATCGCAGTTGTGATTTTTGGACTGGAAAAACTGTCGGTCGGCTTCTGGATAAAACCTGTGATTTGGTTTGATGACCTGCCTTTCGACTAACTGCATAACTTGTATATAATACTACCAGTTAGAGAAGATACACGATCGCGGCGATTGTGTCAATGCCTGAGTTTCCCAAAAGGCGATCGTCAATAAAAACAGTCTGGGACGCATCAGTACCTTCAAACCTTAGTTTTAGCCCTAGACGCAGCAGTGATGAGAAACCTGGTTTCACAGGCAAAAATACTGCATCTAGACCTTTAATCCCGATAAAAACCCGGTTTCTGTGGTGTTGATGCTTGACATCCTCCCCGACCTAAAGGACGGGGATTCCCAGAATCACTTCTGAGGATTCCTCTTTCCACGACTCGGCTTACTTGGAGGAATTTCTTCACCCAAGCTCTTGTCGATGTCTCCAGAGGCGTTTAACGTTCCCGTGTGCCCCACGGTACGAAGTGCAAGTTCAAGTATGTTTCGAGCTGCATTCCAGTCTCGGTCTAAAACCAACCCGCAATGATGACATTTATGAGTTCTTGTGCTCAACGACTTCTTAACAACTTCCCCACAGTTGGAACAATTCTGGCTGCTGTAGTGGGGAGGGACGGCAACCGTTACCACTCCAAACACCTTGCCGAAATACTCCAACCAGTTTCCGAAAGCCGACCAAGCTGCGTCACTAATAGATTTAGACAGCTTCCGGTTCTTAACCATGTTCCGCACCATCAAGTCGACCTAGGCAACCAAGTCGTTAGACTGGATGACGCATCTTGCCAACTTCACGGCAAAATCTTTACGCTGCCTACTTACCTTGAGGTGCTTTGTGCTCAACCGGTTTTGACTCTTGGCTCTATTTTTCGAGCCTTGTTGAGTTCGAGAAAGTCTTCGACCAAGGCGCTTGAGAGCTTTCTCAGACTTTCTGAGGTGGCGGGGATTTTCAATCGCCTGCCCGTCAGAATCGGTGTAGAAGTGAGTCAACCCCACATCCAATCCGACTGTTTTGCCTGTTGGTTCTCTTTTCTCAACTCTCTCAACATCAAGGCAAAACTGAACGTAGTACCCATCGGCACGACGCACAACCCGAACTCTCTTAATCTGCTTCAACTGATAGAAATGCAAATCACGGGTTCCCCACATCTTAAAACTTCCGACTTTGAAACCATCGGTGAAAGTGATAGTTCGTCTATCTTCCGACAGCTTCCAGCCACAGGTTTTGTATTCTACAGAACCGTGTGTTTGATGTTTTTTAAAGCGTGGGAAACCTTTCTTCGCTGCTTTCTTCTTGCAGTTATCGTAGAATCGAGCGATGGAACTCCAAGCCCTTTCAGCAGAAGCTTGACGAGCCATAGAGTTGAGCTTGTTTGCCCAAGGAAACTCATGAGCGAGAACTTTGCAATAAGCACTCAGATCGTATCGCCCAATTCCCTTGTTGTCCATCCAGTATTTGATGCAAGAATTGCGGATAAAACGAGCGGTACGAATAGCTTCATCAAGCCTTTCATACTGTTGCTTTTCTCCCTCAAGTTTTGCCTCAAATACCAGCATTTTACGTCGTATGTAGTATAAATAACTCTAGCATGAATACAGGATTAAGAAAAGCCGTCCTAAAGGAGCGGGGCTTTAGACCCAGTTTTTTGGTAAAGTCATTTCACCGGGTGCGATCGACTTGTGACAAGCTGATTCTCGATCCAGGATATCGATACCTGCAAATAATGTTGGTTAATTAGCAACGCACCGCCCCCTATCTAAATTAACTGTGTTGCAAAGATCGATCGCCACGGGCGGCAAAATTCCGGCCCATCCAATCCAAAATTGCTTGATTTACTTGTTCCGGGCATTCATCCTGGGGACAGTGGCCGGCATTATCTAATTCAACTAGCTCTACACAACTCGGATTGCATTCGACAAATTGGTGGGGTTTGGCGAAGCGAGGCGGAATCATCCGGTCTTGTTTGCCCCAAATTAACAGCATCGGGATTGTTAAATTTCGCAACACAGTCTTGACACCAGGGCCGCATTTTGCACTACCTACAGCTTTAAATAAAGCACAGAAGGCGCGGGCTGCTCCCCGATCGCCCGCAGGCCCTGCTAGAATTTCAACTAATTCGTCGCTAACAGCTCCGGGGTTGGCGTAGGCAAAGGCAACCCAGCGACGGACGATGGCAGGCTTGCGGGCGATCGAAAACAAAGGCCTGAGTACGATCGGAGAAACAAATAAATTTTCGATAGATTCGATCGCCGGTAACAGCCATCCGGGCACCGCCTCGGCTCGCACAGATGGGTCTGGGAGGCTGATCGCCACCGTGCCGGCCACCATGTCCGGGTGAGCGGCCGCCGCGGCAAGACAAATCAGCGAGCCGATCGAATTTCCTGCCAATATGACCGGTTCTCTGATAAAAGTCAGCCAAAAATCGTAAACTTGATCGACCCACAAAGACACGTCGTAGTCGATGGGAGCTTTTTGGGAAGCGCCAAAACCCAACAAATCTAAGGCGTAAACCGTGTGATTTTCGGCTAGTGGAGCGAGATTTTGCCGCCAGTGGCCGATCGAAGCTCCAAACCCGTGCAGTAAAATAATCGGTGTTCTCGATGTGGTGGAGGCGATGGGTTCGGCAGCAGAGTCTTGAAATTCGATCGCCCGTGGATTTCGCCCCAAAGCCGGCCGCAAATAAGTGTATCGAGTTTGCCAACCCCGCCACACCCAGTCTCGTTGAGTGCCCACCCGTTGGTGCCAGTGTAGAGAATTTGTCAATTTTGCCTCAGCTCGCAACATAAATTTACACTTGGTTATACCTATTGTACAAGGCAAATCAGGGGAATTGGGGACTGGCAACACCCGTTACGGCGGGGTCAAAAAAGCCGTTTTACCTCATCCTTAAGGATTTACCGGGCATTTTTTACGGTTTGGCGCTCAATCTGGTATGGGAACGGACGATATAGTATGAAGTTAAAATAAAACTACGCCGAAACTCAGCGAGAGTGAGTAGAATAGCAAGTATTGTAAGAATTCATTTACGATTCGGTTCAAGTATGCCCTAACGATGAAGCTGAAGGCATACAGGGCGCGGTAGTACGTCCGGTAAGGGTAACAGCTTGCCAAATAGCTCGATCGGAAAAAGTGAAATATTGACCGGTCAAGCCTGTAACTATCAAGAAACTTCGCTATTAAACTACTGCTTGTAAAAACATTCATGCCTGTGATTGAAAGAAGACAAAATCGCAACCTACCCCAGATCAACGAAAACATTCGATACCCCACAATCCGGGTGATCGATACCGACGGCGGCCAACTAGGGATATTGACACCCGCAGAAGCGCTCCGTCTGGCAGAAGAAAAAGAACTCGACCTGGTACTTGTCAGCGACAAAGCTGACCCGCCCGTATGCCGGGTAATGGACTACGGGAAGTACAAGTTCGAGCAGGAAAAGAAAGCGCGAGAAGCCAAGCGGAAGCAGCACACTGCCGATGTCAAGGAAGTGAAGATGCGCTACAAAATTGAAGAACACGACTACCAAGTGCGCCTCAAGCTAGCAGACCGCTTTATCAAATCTGGAGATAAAGTAAAAGCCACGATCATGTTCAGAGGTCGGGAAATCCAACACAGCAACCTAGCAGAGGACTTGCTCAAGCGCATGGCCACAGATTTGCAGGAAATCGCCGAAGTGCAGCAAGCCCCGAAAAAGGAAGGGCGCAGTATGATGATGCTGCTGTCTCCCAAAAAACAGTAATAGGGCGATCGGTCATCAGTAGACCTATGCCATTGTTCAGCAGGCATCGAGCCTGCTCTTTACAAGCTTGGCTCTCGTGTCCGGTCGATTTACAAACATAAGATTGGTTCGCGCGTGCGGACACTGACTGAGGCAACCCAATAGCGGACACTGACTGACGCACGCGCGAACCGTTTTTGTGACACAAATCGATCGGACAGGATCTGAGAGCAAAAGTCCAGTCATCAGTCAAGAGTCAAAGATTGGTGACGGTGGATTAATCGCTCCGCCCCAAAACCGATAGAAGTTTGCCACAGGAGTCGCGGACGCGCCAAAACAAAAATTTTAGACTCCTGTACTCGCTCTCACATTCACCGAGCCGCAAGTAAATCTAAAATCTAAAATCGAAATATTAACGCACCAGAAATGGAAAATTTTCAAATCAGCGCGATCGCCAGAGCAAGACAGGGAGTGCTGCGATCGCTCAACTTGCGATCGGAAGAATTAGAGCGAACCTTACTGATGTTCCTCGTCTACACTCTAACCTCCGTCGGGCTGATCTGGCTGGAATTGAGCACGGTAGGTTTGTTCTTAGACGAATTCGGTGCAGAAAAACTGCCCTGGATTTACATAGCCAGCGCCTTTATCGGTTCGAGTCTGGGCTTTGTCTACTCGTGGATGCAAAAAATCCTGCCGCTGAGGCGCACCGTCGTAGTTGTGATGGCAATGATGTCGGTACCGCTATTTTTGTTTCGATTCGGCATCGGCTACGAAAATACTAAGATAGCTGGCATCAGCATCGCTTTTATTACTATTTTTTTGATGTGGCTGTGGGTGGAAGCTTGCTATGTCCTCAACGACCTCAATACTTCTATCACTTCCAATCAACTTTTTAACATTCGAGAAATCAAGCGCACCTATCCGTTAGTCAGCAGCGGCTATCTAGTAGCTGGAGTAGTCAGCGGATTTTCTCTGCCACTCTTGCTGTACGTAGTCAAACTCAAAAACGTGACGCTGATATCCGGGTTGATGGTGGCGACAGGCTCGGTGCTGCTGTACTACCTCACGGAAAAATACAGTCAAGCATTCCCAGAAACCGCTCGCTGGACAGATGACGACGACGAAGACGACCAACAAGAATTTGCCGCCCGTAAAGTTACTGGGCCGCTGCAAAAATACGCGATACCTCTAGTCAGTTTCTTCGTCCTGGCAGAAGTCCTCTACGTTTTGGTAGATTTCCAATTCTACAGCCAGCTAGAATACAAAAACCCGGGGGATGGAGCGAGCGGAGCTAGCTGGATCGCTAGCTTCCTGGGCATTTACGAAGGTATACAAGGTCTGTTTCAAGTGGCTACTCAGTGGTTTGCTTCCAGCCGCTTGGTAGAACGAATCGGTGTATTCGTGACGGCGATGATTTTGCCGGCGGGTATCGCTATCCTCGGGGTGCTGACTTTAGGAGCATCTCTGGGCCAGCTAGTATCTGTGTTTATCGGGCTGATATTGCTGAGATTTTTAGACGAACTGCTGCACTACACGCTGTTGGAAACTGTGAGTCCGGTTTTATTTCAACCGATTCCTGACAATATTCGATCGGGCATTCAAACTCTGGTCAACGGTGTGGGCGAACCTTTGTCCTGCGGAGCTACAGGAGTAGTTATCCTGGGGATGCTGTGGGTGACAGACAAGATACTCCCCCACGAAACCGAAAGCGCATTTCACGACCTGCAAAGCTTGGTATTCATCGGTACGATCGTAGTTTTGGCGCTGGTGTGGGTATTTGTGGTGTGGCTGATCCGCTCTCAATACGTAGGGCTGTTGGTCAAAAGTGCCGAACGCGGGCGCTTGGGCGTGACAGATGTTGACCTCAAAGCTCTCAAGCGCGCAGTGGTGGAAACTCTAGAACAGCCGGGGGGCGAAGATGAAAAGCGCTCTTGTATAGAATTGCTGACGCAAATTGACCCCAAAAATGTCGGAGAAGTTCTCGCACCTATTCTGGATTCGCTTTCGCCACTTTTGCAGCGCCAGAGCTTGGAAACTATGCTGCAACACCCGAACCCCGCATATTTAGAATTTGTCCGCGCACTCTCGCAACAACCATTGCCGCCGGAGGTGCTGGCTTTGGCTTTGCGCTACATCTGGCTGACGGAGGCTGAACCGAATATTGACAGTTTGCGGCCTTATTTGCAGCAGAATGTCGATCCGGTGGTGCGGGGTACGGCGGCTGCTTTAATTATGAGAAGGGGCGATCGCCAGCAAAAAGCAGAGGCTACCAACACGCTGCGCCAAATGCTGACGCACAAGCTGGAACGAGAACGGGTGATGGGGACGCGGGCTCTGGGAGAGGCTGATTATTTGCAAGGACTGCGGCTGTACATCCCCAATCTTTTGCAAGATGAATCTCTGCGAGTTCGCTGCGCTCTGTTAGACGTGATTTCGTCTACTCATTCGGAAGAATATTATCCTTCGCTGCTGCGGGGACTAGGTTACAAATCGACTAGGGAAGCGGCTTTGCAGGCTATAGTCAAACTTCACAACGATGCGATTCCTTTGCTGGTGTACTTGGCGGAAGATATCCACAAGCCGGATTTGGTCAGGTTGCAAGCTTGGACGGCTTTGGGTCAAATTGGGACTGTTGAGGCGATCGACATTTTGGTCAGCAATTTGATGACGGCTTGGGGAACTACGAGGCGCAACATCCTTCGCATCCTGTTGAAAATGCCTTCGGAAGCGGGGATAGAAGGGGTTCTAGACCGCATCGGCCGCAGCGGCTTGGAAACTCTCATCGAACAGGAGTTGATGTTTATCGGTCAAATTTATGCGGGTCTGGTAGATTTGTCTGGGGTAACGACCTATGACAATTTTTCCGATCGAGATCCTAACAGCGCCGAGGTACCTGCGAACGATACGGCTCAATTGTTGCAGCGAGCTTTGGCGGGGTTGGAAGCTGATGCTAAGGATCGGTGTTTTTTGTTGATGAAGTTTCTTTATCCGCTGGACACGGTACAAGCTGCTGCTTTCAACATCGCTTCTGGCCAACCTTCTCTGGTGGCTAGGGGATTGGAAATTCTTGACAATACTGTGGATATAGTTAGGAAGCGATCGCTGATCAATTTGTTGGATCAGCACTCGGAAAGAGAAAAGTTGACCAATCTCTCTGAATTGATGGTTTACAAACCTCTAACTCCTAGCGATCGTTTGCGCCGCTTGCTAGAATTGCGCCACTTCCTTTCGGATTGGGCCTTGGCTTGCTGCTTTCACTTGGCGAAGGAGGCGCGCTGGAGTCTGACGGCTCAACAAACTCTCGTGTGTCTGCAACACCCGACGGGTTTTGTTCGCGAAGCAGTGTTAGCCTATTTGAAAATAGCTTCGCCGCGAGCTTTGCTCGAATTGTTACCGAGGCTGCAAAATGACCCCGATCGTTTGGTATTCGCTCAAGTTGAAGAGATGATGGCAGAGTTAGGTGTTGGGGGGAAAAGGTAACATTAGTTAGTTGTTAGTTGTTAGTTGTTAGTTGGTAGGGGCGATGGATGGTGCGTGCGTGCCCTCAGTTGTTAGTTACTAGGGGCGGTGTCTCTGTGCTCGCCCTATTAGTTGTTAGTTGTCAGTTTTTAGTTGTCAGCCAACAGCCAACAGCCAACAGTCAACAGTCAACAGCCAACAGCCAACAGTTAACAGTTTTTATTCCCCCTTACCCTGTTTAAGTTTAAATCAATCACTGCATCGCATTATGCTAACTAGCGTCGAACGCCTATTGTTTGTCAGGGAAGTTCCGATCTTTAAGGAACTGCGAGATGATTTTCTTGTGCGTCTAGCATCGGTAATGGATGAACTTTCGTTCCCTTCCAAGCACAGGATTTTTACAGAAGGACAGGAAGGTCGATCGCTCTATATTTTGGTATCGGGAACGGTGCGGGTGCATATAGGCGATCGCGATTTGGCACAGTTGAAGGCGGGGGCTTGTTTTGGGGAAATGTCGCTGTTTGATGCGGAACCTCGATCGGCTTCTATTTCTACTCTGGAACAATCGGAGTGTTTGATGCTGACTCAAATGCAGCTTTATGATGCGATCGATGAAACGCCGGGAATTGCTGTTAATATTATTCGCTTGCTGTCGCGCCGGATTCGCGAATTGAATCTAAAGTTGAATGCTAAAGAGGTGATTTTGCCGCCAGAGACTGCTAGAGTTGCTGAAATGCGATGAAGTTTGGGAATCAGTCAGTAGTTAGCTATCAGTTGTTAGTTGTTAGTTGTTAGTAGTCAGTTGTTAGTTGGTAGGGGCGGTGGATGGTGCGTGCCCGCCCTCTTAGTAGTCAGTTTTTATTGGGATTGGGAATTGGAAATTAGAAATTGGGAATTTGGCACAATTTCTGTTTTGTAAAGCACCATGAAAGAATGAGGGCTGGTTTGGATTATATACTGATTTGTATCATAAGTTGTTGGCTAAACCCGCCCGTACAAATCTTCCTTATTCCTTATTCATTCTTCTTTATTTCTGCTTCCTTCTTCCGACGGACTTATATCGTTTCCGCTTGCATCGTCAGGTGATTTAACCTTATTAGTACACAGAGTACACAGAGTCCGAGAATATATATCTGAATCATTCCGATGAAGAGAGGATTTGATATTACATCCGTTACATCCGTTACATCCGTTACATCCCGTACATTGCTCGTTGCCGAACTTCCTTCTTCCTTCTTTTAGCAAACAATTAAAAACCCGGTTTCTGAAAAAAACCGGGTTATTTAAATCGATGGTGAAGCGCGATTTGCTGTCTAAACTATGCGGAAAATAAAAGGATAGCGGTAAGGTTGGTTGGGATTTTGCAAAATGTGGAGGATGGCCATGATTGTTAGTCCCCAATGAATTGCGAAACCTATCAAGCCTGCTAAGCCAAGTGTCACAAAAGATAGTGGAACCAAAATCAGACCGTACAACCATACATTCAGGTGAAAATTGATCGATTCTGTGGCGTTTTCTTTGACAACGGGGTCATCTGATACTAACAATACTGCGATCGGCGCTCCGATCGAGAACAGTAACGTGCTGAAAAAAATTGCCCCGTGACACACGAGTGATAGCAGCTTGCGCTTGTCGGAGTCGTACATATTACTTGTATTTCCTTGACTTTACTGATAATTTTACCTTCTATAGCAACTCTAGCACAGGCTATAATGGCGATCGGGTGATGATTCCCCTACTTACTTTGTGATGACAACAGAACTCGAAACTGAACTGCTAACTGCTGTAGAGCGCCGGCGCAACTTTGCCATTATCTCGCACCCTGATGCGGGTAAAACTACTTTGACAGAAAAGCTGCTGCTTTACGGAGGTGCAATTCACGAAGCAGGTTCTGTGAAAGCGCGGCGGGCCCAGCGACACGCTACATCTGACTGGATGGCGATGGAACAGCAGCGGGGAATTTCGATTACTTCTACTGTTTTGCAGTTTGAGTATAAAAATTATCACATTAATCTGCTCGATACTCCGGGACACCAAGATTTTAGCGAAGATACTTATCGAACTCTGGCGGCGGCTGACAATGCGGTGATGCTTGAGGATGCTGCTAAGGGTTTGGAACCGCAAACTCGCAAGTTATTTGAAGTTTGTAAGTTGCGACGTCTGCCTATTTTTACTTTCTTTAATAAGCTCGATCGCCCTAGCAGAGATCCTTTGGATTTGTTGGACGAAATTGAGAAGGAATTGGGCTTACAGACTTATCCGGTAAATTGGCCGATCGGTACGGGCGATCGCTTTAAGGGTGTTTTTGACCGCAGAGGGCGCAAAATTCACTTGTTCGAGCGCAGTCAACACGGTTCTCGCGCGGCAGTTGATACCGTCATTGAATTGGGCGATCCGCGCATTGAGGATTTGTTGGAACAAGACCTTTACTATCAGCTTAAAGAAGAGTTGGAACTGCTGGATGAGTTGGGAACGGAACTGGATTTAGATTTGGTTCGGGCTGGGAAAATGACTCCGGTTTTCTTTGGCAGCGCGATGAGCAATTTTGGGGTAGAACTGTTTTTGGATGCGTTTTTAGATTACGCGATGAAGCCGATCGCCCGCAACAGCAGCGTCGGGGAACTTCCGCCAACTTACGAAGATTTCACCGGGTTTGTGTTTAAATTGCAAGCAAATATGGATCCGAGACACCGCGATCGCGTAGCGTTTATTCGGGTTTGTACGGGCAAGTTTGAAAAGGACATGAACGTGACTCACGCTCGCACGGGTAAAACAGTGCGTTTGTCAAGACCTCAAAAGTTATTTGCTCAGGATCGGGAGTCGATCGAAGTTGCGTATCCGGGCGATGTGATCGGTTTGAACAATCCGGGGGTTTTTGCGATCGGCGATACTATTTACACCGGGCAAAAACTGGAATATGAAGGAATTCCCTGTTTTTCACCGGAACTTTTTGCTGTTTTGAGAAATCCCAATCCTTCTAAATTTAAGCAGTTCCGCAAAGGTGTTTCCGAGTTGCAGGAAGAGGGCGCAGTACAAATTATGTATTCGGCTGACGAGTCGAAACGCGAACCAATTTTGGCAGCAGTAGGACAGTTGCAATTTGAGGTGGTGCAGTTCAGAATGCAGTCGGAATACAATGTGGAAACGACGATCGAGATGTTGCCTTACAGTGTAGCTCGTTGGGTTGACGGCGGTTGGGATGCACTGGCTAAGGTTGGACGGTTGTTTAATACGGTGACGGTGAAAGATACTTGGGGAAGGCCAGTTTTGCTGTTTAGAAATGACTGGAATTGCCGGCAGGTGGAAGGGGAGCATCCTATATTGAAATTAAATGCGATCGCCCCTGTGGTTTCTGGTTTGGCTGTTAGCGCGGAGTGAGCGTTATACCAATTTCATAAAATAGCGCTAGATCTTACCCCCCAACCCCCCCTTACTAATGGGGGCTAAGACTTTGATCTCCGAACTTACAGGAGAGAAAACTGTAGGAGGATCTTAAGTTACTACGGTTTACTTAAGTTATAGGTTGTAGGGTGCGTCGCTCCTTGAATCTGGCGTTGCGGGGCGAAAGTTGTTCTTGGTGGCGCACCCTACGTTCACTCCTACCAATCCAGTTAAAAACAATACAAACCAAAGTCAAATTATAGCTTTTTTGAATGAAACAATTCACATTTCTAATTTTTCTGTGCGACCAGTGATATTTTAAACTGTTTTCCCACATAACTCAATGAATCGGCTAAATGTTTGTGCCAATAATTCCAACCGACATCAGGGCCAACAATCCCGTGTCCGCCCGGAAATTTATTAAATTCGTTAGCAACATTCAAACGGTTTAATTCTTCGTGAAACTGTTGCGTAGAAATTAGAAATTCCTTGTCTTCTTCCCCAGCATCCAAATAAGCGCGCAATCGCTGTTTATCTTTAACAGAAATTTTTTCCACTAAATATTTAGGACTGTTAGCCTTGCCACTTTGATCGGTAAAATAACCGCTGTGGCTGAACAGAATATTAAAATTATTCAAGTAGCGCAAACCAATATTAAAAGCTCCCCAACCCCCCGAAGATTGTCCTCCCATTGCCCAAAATTTGGGGTCTTGCTGCGTTCTGTAGCGCGATTTGACGATTTGAACCAACTCGGAGCCGATCGCAGTTCCAACCCGACCATTGGGCCCGTCAAAATATTGCGGATCCCACAAAGGACTCGTACCCCGCTTGTCGTTTCCGTCAGGAGTAATGATAATTGACGGCGGCAATCTTTTGGTTTTATATAAATCGTGAAGTACAGAAGTAACAGCAGCTTTGTCTTGATAAGCGCGCGCGTCTCCGTGCCCGCCATGCAGCAAAAAAATCACTGGATAGCGCTGTTTGGAATTTTTTGCGTACCCAGGCGGTAAAATTAAGCCGTAGGTGCGCTCTGAATTCATAGCTGCACTTTTATATGTTTTGAGCTCAAAATCTAAGTTGGCATCTACTATTACTTTCGGAGGGTCTAACTGAGGTGCTCCGGCAATAAAAACGTACCAGTATCCAGTCGCACCTAGTATGAGGATTGCACCCGTACCGATACCTAAAAATTTTCCCAGCCACTTAGGCATAATGTTAGTTGACGATTGACGGTTGACGGTTACTTGTTATTTGCTACTTGTTATTTGTTACTTGTTATTTGTTACTTGTTATTTGTTATTTGTTACATATAAAATCATTAATACCCAATGCCCAATGACCTGTTTGGCCGATGCCCGATTCCCCATTCCCCATGCCCCATTCCCAATTCCCAACAAAATGAATTACCGAAATCCCGCTCCTACAGTTGATATTATCATTGAATTGACCGATCGCCCGCACCGACCAATAGTTTTGATAGAACGTCTCCACATTCCCTACGGCTGGGCGATTCCCGGCGGCTTTGTCGATTACGGGGAATCGGTAGAAACGGCCGCCAAACGCGAAGCTTTAGAAGAAACGAGTTTGAATGTAGAATTGATCGAGCAATTCTACGTTTATTCTGACCCGAATCGCGACGCGCGCCAGCATACTATTAGTATTGTATTCTTGGCTGTGGCAACGGGCCAACCTCAAGCTGCCGACGATGCTAAAAATTTACAAATTTTTGAATCTTGGCAGATTCCTGCACAATTGTGTTTCGATCACGAGATCATTTTACAAGATTATTGGCGTTACCGTCATTACGGATTGCGGCCGCGTTTGTAGGGGAAGGAAGAGGGAAGTTCGGCAGCGGATTATGTAACGGATGTAACGGATGTAACGGATGTAAGTCCGATGTCCGTCGGAAGAGGGAAGAAGGAAGAAGTCATTAGTCATTAGTCATTAGTCATTAGTCATTAGTGCTGTCCTCCCCGATATTTCCGTCCAACGTCATCAGGAAGAAGGAATAGAGAAGATTATTCTGTAAGTTTTTCACCGCAGAATAACGCCGATTAACGCGGATGAATGCTAAATCATGTATAGTTGATATGCGTTATTCTGCGTTTTCGTCTATCTAAATAAGTAAATCTACCAAGTTAAACCTAAAATACGGCTTGCGAAAAAGCTTACTGGGTATTCCTTCTTCCTTCTTCCCTCGGACCTCTTCCTTCTTCCCTCTTCCCTCTTCCATCTTCCTTCTTCCTTCTTCCTTCTTCCTTCTTCCGACGGACATCGGACTTACATCCGTTACATCCGTTACATCCGTTACATCCGTTACATAATCCGCTGCCGAACTTCCTTCTTCCTTATCAATAAATTTTATGGTGAATTTGACAATATTAGGCGGGGGTGTATGGGGTTCAGCACTGGCAAATCTCGGAAGCAAAAATGGCGATCGCGTTAATTTGTGGTCGCGCCGCACTTCTGTTAGTCTAGAATCAGTGATAGCTGGCGCCGATGTGGTGATTTCGGCAGTTTCGATGAAAGGAGTTGGGGAAACAGTCGATCGCCTGCTTGCCTTAAACTTAAATCCGAGTACAATTATAGTTACTGTCACCAAAGGTTTAGACCCCGCCACGACGCGCACTCCGTCTCAAATTTGGCAAAATGCTTTTCCTAACAATCCCATAGTCGTACTTTCCGGGCCCAATCTTTCCGAAGAAATTCAGCAGGGATTACCGGCTGCAACGGTGGCGGCGAGTGTGGATTTAGCGGCGGCGAAGCAAGTACAAAATATTTACAGTTCGGATATTTTTCGCGTTTATGTCAATCAAGATCCCCTGGGGACTGAGTTAGGTGGAACGCTGAAGAATGTTTTTGCGATCGCCGCTGGTGTTTGCGACGGTTTACAATTAGGAACTAATGCTAAATCTGCTTTGCTGACTCGCGCTTTGCCAGAAATGATTCGGGTGGGAGTTCGTTTGGGAGCTCGCGCCGAAACTTTTTACGGTTTGTCTGGTTTGGGAGATTTACTCGCTACTTGCAATAGTTCTTTGTCGCGCAATTATCGGGTTGGCTTCGGATTGTCTCAAGGTAAGCCTTTAGAGAATATTTTGCACGAATTGCAGAGCACTGCTGAGGGTGTTAATACTACTAATGTTTTAATTGATTTGGCGGTGCGGCGCGAGATAGAAGTCCCCGTTTCCCGTCAAGTTTACCGCTTGCTGAACGGTGAAATTACTGCTGAACAAGCTGTTTTGTCACTGATGGAACGAGGTTTAAAACCTGAGATTTAGGATCGTTTAGGAATATATTTGTAAGGACTTAAGCTTTGCTTAAGTCCCTACCCGTACCTCAAATTTTAAGAATTGGTATCGCGACTTGCGAGTTAGGAATTATATCATGTCCGTTGAAGTGCCGGAACCGACTTTTTGCTGCGGGCAGATTTTTCGATATTCTGGATTGGAATTACAGATTGTTGCTGAAATCCGCCCCTAGGAATATAGGCGTAAATTAACCGGACATGATAAAAACAGCTTTACATCTTGCCTTTCTGCATTACCTCTTGAAGGTGCTGCCGAATTTCCTGTGCGTGTTCCATGTCAGCTTGCTGCAATTTTTGAAAGAGCTGCACGCAAGGCTGAGAACCTGTTTCTTCAGCGTCTTTCATGTAACTTTCGTAGGCTTTCAAAGCTTCCGACTTGTTTTGCAAAACTGTTAACAAATCGTATTCGAGATTGCTGATGACTGTACTGCCGTTAGTGTTCATAAATTTACTCTCCACTATGACTTGTCCCAAGTTTGACCGATCCGGGGAGGGCTGTTCATCTGTCTAAAAGGGTAAATGATTTTTACTTTCCGCCGTAATAAAAAACGACTTCTTTGTCTTTGAGCGGTGCAAAGTCGGCTGCAGTTAGCATTTTATCGAGTTCAGCTTGAGGCAGGTGTTTGACACCGATTCGGACAATGCGCGATCGCATGGTGTTTGACACGCCGCTGCGCTGTCTGCCGGCTTCTAACCCCATTACTTTCTCGTACAGGTCTAATTTTGCTTTCGGAATCGGAGTGCCGTCAAAGTCGATTCCCGAGGCGATCGCAACATCGATCGCATCTGCACCCGTTGTAGGTGCAGGCGCTGAGTTAGTTTCTGAAGACATTGTGCTGTTCTATCAAAGTTTGCTGTGGAAGTATTTTATCAGACAATTCTTGACTTTGCTCAAATTTCTCAATCCTTAATATTTGGTATTTCCCAAATATTTAGCGATCGCCCCAAAGCCCGTCAGGGGTTTAAACCCTTAGCGGACTTTCGCAATTACGAAATGGCTAACTTTCGGATGCACAAATTGGCAGACTTAACTACAGTAAAAAATCGATTTTAATTATCCACATTTCCCCGCTGACAAATTCCCCAACTCTTGCATTTTCTGTCAGACAAAAAACATTATTTATTTAGCGAATTTCCGCCTTCACAACAGTTGGGATATCTTCTACACAAGCAGTACCGAAAAGTCAATTTTCCTAAAGACGGCGCGCGCCGCCAGCAATTGTATCCGCGCATCCCGACAGAAAACCGCGAAATTAAAACGAACCCTGGGCCCCAAATTCTCGCACTTGAAAAATACTTGACAATTAGTCTGTTTGGCGAGAGTTCCCCAAGTCAGCACCAGAGTCTTGAAAGCTTTGCCCTGCAAGCGCTTTGCTGCCGCCTCCACATCGGCAAAACTGACGGGAAAGGGATTTTTATCACCAAGGTTGGCTGTGATATTTTTTCTGCGCCTGGTGCTAGTGCGAGATTATACCACAAATTGAGTCAGAGTCATATCACTTTTAATGATATTACATATCACAAATTATTATTTAACTATTGCAACTCATTACGAAAAGAGCTGTAGAATAACATGAAGATTATTGCCATAAATTATCAAGTAGTTGCGGTTGCATAGGAGAACGATTAATGAATCCAAAGTTTAAAGTGATAGCAAGCGCTAGCGCCGGATTGTTGCTGTTGGGGGCTTTGACGGCGAATGCAGTGGGAATCGGGCAAAAGGCGATCGCCCAAAAAACGCAGCAGGGCGAGCGAGATTTAAGAGCACAAGCTCCGATAAATCGCATTAGAATCGTATTTGCCAACCGCAGAGATGCTACAGACTTGCAAAATAAAGCCAATCAAGTAGCGCAAATACTTTCCAAAGAAATAGGAATGCCAGTCGATGCAGTCATCGGCGACGAAACCGCCGCCGTAGAAGCATTGAGGGCCAACAGAGCCGACGTGGCATTTGTAGCAGGGCGCGCGGCATTAAAAGCAGAACAATTAGCCAAAGCGCGGATGTATTTAGCAGAAGTTCGCAGCGATTATTCCGGCGGAAATACATACGATTCAGTGTTCGTAGTGCGCCAAGACAGTCCCCTGCGCCCCAAAGGTTCAGCAAAGCAAACCCTCGAACAATTGAAAGGCAAAAAAATGGCTTTCACCTCTCGAACTTCCGGTTCGGGATTCATTTTCCCAATCTCAGCATTGGTGGGTCAAGGATTAGTTTCAGGGCCGGATAGACTGGAGAGCTTTTTCGGAAATGTCACCTATGGTGACGGCTACAGCAGCGCTTTGCAATCTGTTTTAAGAGGTCAAGCAGATGTCGGAGTTGTCTCGGAATATGCTTTGCTGCCGCCTTGGATTACAGCGGAAGAAGGCAAGAAATTGCGAGTTTTGCAACAAGTTCCCGGAGTGCCAGCCCACGGAATTGTGATTGACGATCGCGTTCCTGCACCGATGCGGGAAAAACTGATTAATGCTTTCATGAAAATGAACGAACCTGCAAACAATCAATTGTTCCGCAGTTTGTACAATTCTCAGAAATTAGTAAAAGTCGATCATACGCGCCATTTAGCAACCTTGCGCCAAGCTTTGGTGCGCGCCAAACTCGAACCATAAAATCAAGGTTCGTAGCGAGAGTAAAGGTTCGCAGTGAAGGCTTCAGTTCGCAAAAAAAGAAGGACTAAAGTCCTCACTACGAACCGATTTTATTGTTACCCATCGAGGAGACAGTATAGCCTTTATGTGCTCTCATATAAGGCATTGGCCCGCGCAGGGCATTGGGCGAGCGCGAAGCGGAGGGATTGGGCATTGGGCGAGCGCGAAGCGGAGGGATTGGGCATTGGGCATACCTCACTTTTTTGAGAAAGGCTATATATTAATGGCAAAGTTGATCGACAAATAGTTACCAAATTAACACGCCCAATTAAAAATTAATATAAATAGCTAAAATTTTTTCTTCCTTCTTCCTTCTTCCTTCTTCCTTCTTCCTTCTTCCTTCTTCCTTCTTCCGTCGGACTTACATCCGTTACATCCGTTACATCCCGTACATTGCTCGTTGCCGAACTTCTTCTTATGACTATCGAATGCAGCCAATTAAAAACAGCTTATTCAACCGCCCTAAACCGCCCGATTTTGAACGGAATAGATTGCGAAATAAAACAAGGCGAATTTGTAGCGCTTCTCGGCTTAAACGGTGCTGGAAAATCTACACTTCTCCGTTCATTTGTCGGATTAGTCCCCGTCAAAACAGGAGAAATTCGGATTAACGATACAATCATAACTCCGCGCACTCTGAGGCGAATTCGGCGCGATATTGGCTTGATTTTTCAAGGCGGCGGGTTGGTAAAACAGTCAGCGGCGATCGACAATGTGCTTTGTGGTTGCTTGGGAAATTTGAATACTTGGGAGACTTTGTGGGGTTTTCCGAAACAGCAGCGCGATCGAGCATTTGACCTACTAACAGACTTCGGACTCAAAGACCTAGCATATCAAAAAACCGGACTGCTCAGCGGCGGACAACAGCAAAGAGTCGCCATCGCCCGCGCCTTAATCCAATCCCCCCAGATTTTACTCGCCGACGAACCCACCAGCGGATTAGACGTAATCGCCGCCCAACAAGTAATGGAAATCCTCGCCCAACTGCACCAAAAACAAGGAATGACCGTAGTTGTAGTATTGCACGATTTAGGAATGGCCAGCACTTTTTCAGAAAGGGCGATCGTCCTAGATGCCGGTCAAATAGTCTATGATGGCAAATGCCATAACCTGTCCGACAAATTCAGCCAACTAACACCTCCCAAACTAGCAGTCTAAACCCCTCTATTCTCAACTCTTCCTCTGTGCCCTCTGCGCCCTCTGCGGTTCATTTAAAAAAAAATAAAAATCAACGCAAATGACCGAAAAAAACTCATATAATTTATCTAAAAATTACGGCTGGCTCAAAAATATCAGTATTGCAGCAGGCTTAATTTTACTTTACGGTTGGGCGCTGCGGGGACTAGAAATTGACGCAGAAACCCTGACCAACAGTTGGCCTTACATGACAGATTTTATCTCGCGCTTGTGGCCGCCAAATCTCGAAATAATTGACGTAGCAATTAAAGCTTTAATCGAAACAGTTCAAATGTCATTGTGGGGAACGACATTCGGAGCAATTTTGTCCATCCCAATTGCGATTTGTAGCGCCCGCAACATAGCACCAAAGTGGTTGCGCTGGTTGGCTAATTTATTGCAAAATGCCGTGCGTTCAGTGCCTTCAATTGTGCTGGGATTGCTGTTTGTATCGGCGACTGGTTTGGGCGCGCCGGCCGGTACTTTGGCGCTGGCAATTTATACGATCGGCTATCTTGCTAAATTTTATCAGGAGGCGATCGAATCTGTGGAAGCGCGATCGGTCGAATCGTTAGAAGTAGTCGGTGCATCTTGGCTGCAAGTGGCGCAATACGGAATTTTCCCGCAGGTATTGCCGCTAGCCCTCGGTTACACGCTGTGGATGTTCGAGTACAACATTCGGGCGGCTTCGGTGTTGGGAGTAGTGGGCGCTGGCGGCATTGGCTTTGAATTAGTCAATTATATCAGGTCTTTTGAGTACAATAAAGCAACAACAATGATGTTAGTGCTGTTAGTTGTAGTAACGGTGATAGATATTATTAGCAGCAAATGGCGGCAGCGGTTGGAAACAAAATAAAAATAGGTTGAGAAACAAAAGAAGGACGCAGCATTGCCGTGTCCTTCTTTTATTGGGACACAGCAATGCTGTGTCCCCGCGCATATCCCCGATATTCAGAACGGAATTCTTGCCCTTTAGAACAAGAACAATTCAGAATTACCAGACACTCCCAAATCGACATTGACAGTAGCAAACAAACTGTTGCCACCAACCGTAGAACCGTTGCTATCGTAGTACAGCTTAGTAGTATTAGCTACACTATCGAAGAGAGCAATAATCGACGGCGCAGTCAACGTTGACTCGATCGCGCTTACAGTAGCAACAGTGCTGCTGTATAGGTAGAAACTCGAACCCAAAGCGCCCGCTCCGAGCCCGACAAAAGCAGACTTGTCAATGTTAATTACATCATCAACAATGCTGTAATCGGTAATGATATCCCCGCCACCAGCAGTAGTTCCGGTGAACACGAACACATCAGCACCAAGCCCGCCGCTGAGAACATTTGTTCCCGCACCGCCGGTTAAAGTATCATTCCCGTCGCCGCCGAAGAGACTGTCGCTACCCGCGCCACCGAAGAGACTGTCATTACCAGCGCCACCGGAGATGCTGTCATCACCCGCGCCACCGTCGAAAATATCAGCACCAGAGCCACCGTTCAAAATATCGGAGAACTCAGTACCAGTGACGCTGTTACCGCTAGCATCTCCGGTAAACAACACAGGAGTGCTGAAGTTGTAACCGCCAGCACCAGAACCGAAGTTGTTAAAGGCTACGGGGAAAGTATTCCCAGCAGCAGTTAAATCGGCAACGCTACCCGACGAGCTAGGAGAAGTTGCAACCGGAGCACTGGTAATTGTCCCTGTAAACACAAAGTCCGCAGTTCCCAAATTGCCAGCAGCAGTACCCAAGTTCGCAATAATTGTCGAACCGCCCGTCACCGTACCGTTCGAGTCAAACACCAACACAGTTTCGTTCGACGCATTGCTGTAGGCGAAGAAACCAGCACTTGTAGAATTGCCCAGAACTTTAGCTTGTGCAGCTTCCACCGTTGCATAAGTTCCGCCTGTGAAAATCACCAACTCTTTGCCAGTAATGTCAGGAGTTGAACCCGTCACACCGTCAAAGTTAGTAGTAGTCAAATTGCCAAATTTGCTGGCTGCAAACTGGAATTTGTCAACCCCAAAGGTAAAGTCGGTAATGCTATCAGCACCTTCACCGGGAGCATTGTAAACAAAGATATCCGCACCAGCACCGCCAGTCAGAACATCTACACCGCTGCCACCTGTGAGGATGTCAGCAAACTCAGTACCCGTGACGCTGTTAGCGCTAGCATCTCCTGTAAACAACACAGGAGTGCTGAAGTTGTAACCGCCAGCACCAGAACCGAAGTTGTTAAAGGCGACGGGGAAAGTGTTCCCAGCCGCAGTTAAATCGGCAACGCTACCTGAGTTGGTAGTAGTACCAGTCGGATTAGTACCAGTCCCAGAATTGCTAATCGTCCCAGTAAACAAAAAGTCCGCCGTGCCCAAACTTCCTGCTGCTGTACCCAAGTTCGCAATTAAGGTAGAACCGTCGGCTGCTGTACCGTTCGAGTCAAAATACAACACAGTCTCGTTCGACGCATTGGTAAACGCGAAGAAACCAGCACTTGTAGAACTGCCCAAAGCAGACGCTTGTGCAGCTTCCAAAGAGGCATAACTGCCGCCGGTGAAAATCACCAACTCTTTGCCAGTAATGTCAGGAGTTGAACCCGTCACACCGTCAAAGTTAGTAGTAGTCAAATTGCCGAATTCGCTGGCTGCAAACTGGAATTTGTCAACCCCAAAGGTAAAGTCGGTAATCGTATCGCCGCCTTCACCGGGAGCCTTGTAACCAAAGATATCCGCACCGGAACCACCTGTGAGAATATCCGCACCTCCACCACCAGTGATGATGTCAGCAAATTCAGTACCGGTGACGCTGTTAGCACTCGCATCTCCAGTAAATAAAACAGGAGTGCTGAAGTTGTAACCGCCAGCACCAGAACCGAAGTTGTTAAAGGCTACGGGGAAAGTGTTCCCAGCAGCAGTTAAATCGGCAACGCTACCTGAGTTGGTAGTAGTACCAGTTGGGGAATTGCTAATTGAGCCAGTAAACAAAAAGTCTGCCGAGCCCAAACTTCCTGCAGCAGTACCCAAGTTCGCAATTAAGGTAGAACCGCCTGCTAAAGTGCCGTTCGAGTCAAAATACAACACCGTTTCGTTCGACGCATTGGTAAACGCGAAGAAACCAGCACTTGTAGAACTGCCCAAAGCAGACGCTTGTGCAGCTTCCAAAGAGGCATAACTGCCGCCTGTGAAAATCACCAACTCTTTGCCAGTAATGTCAGGAGTTGAACCCGTAATACCGTCAAAGTTAGTAGTAGTCAAATTGCCGAATTCGCTGGCTGCAAACTGGAATTTGTCAACCCCAAAGGTAAAGTCGGTAATTTTATCGCCGCCTTCTTTAGTTGTCGCGTAAACAAACAGATCCGCACCGCTGCCGCCGCTTAAGACATCCAAACCGAGGCCGCCGGTGATGGTATCGTTGCCGTCGCCGCCCTTGATGGTATCGTTAAAATTGCTGCCGACAATGTTGTCGTCGCCTCCTAAACCGTCGAAATTAACGGCGGCAGGATAAGTGCCGAAATTAACATTGTCAGGGCCGGCAGTACCGACAGGAACATTTAGCGACGGGCCGCTGAAGACAAAGTTACTGACTTGCAGGCTAAATGTCAGCGAGAAACTGGTGACAATTTCAAAGCGCGCCCCAACAGAAAATACCAGCACGGAACGGCCCGTAGCGGCATCTGTAAACTGACAGAAAACAGGCGCGTCGGTGTTGCCGCCCAAGGCTGCAAACCGCGCTTGCAAAGTGGCGATGCTGTTAACGGTGATATCAGCACTAAAGTCGAGCAAGTTAGCGCTGCCGATCGACCCAACAGCAGAATTAGCAGTAATTTCCAGTCGAGTCAAGCTAGAAACACTGAGATTACCAAAAGCTGCCGTAGAAAGCTCTAAAACATCGTCATCGACATTAAAGTCAGTAATTAAGTCAGCTTCTACAACTGTTTGAATCTCTTGGCGGGAAACCAGATAAATAAAGCGATCCTTCCCAGCACCCCCAATGAGAGTATTGCTTCCTGCGCCACCTTCGAGCGAGTCATCGCCGTCATCTCCGGTTAACGTGTCGTTGCCGCTACCGCCGACTAATTTGTCTTTGCTCTTACCGCCGACGATATTGTCATCGTCGTCGCCGCCGTCGATATCGTTATCGCCATCGCCGCCTTTAATTGTGTCCTTGCCCTTGCCTCCCTTAAGTATGTTTTTGCCTTTACCGCCGACGATATTGTCATCGTCGTCGCCGCCGTCGATATCGTTATCGCCGTCGCCACCTTTAATTGTGTCCTTGCCCTTGCCTCCCTTAAGTATGTTTTTGCTCTTACCGCCGATGATATCGTCATCGCCATCGTCGCCGTCGATATCGTTATCGCCATCGCCACCTTTAATTGTGTCGTTGCCCTTGCCTGCTTTAATTTTGTTTTTGCCGCTACCGCCTGTAATGTCATCGCCACCGTCGCCGCCTTGGATGTCGTTATCTAGCGTCGCCGAACCGACAATAACTTGAGGCACTGTATTGCCAACAAAATTAAAGACATTTTGCTCGACTTTCAAGCTAAAAGTCTGGTTT
Source organism: Tychonema sp. LEGE 07196 (assembly GCF_963890365.1). NCBI lineage: Bacteria > Bacillati > Cyanobacteriota > Cyanophyceae > Oscillatoriales > Microcoleaceae > Tychonema > Tychonema sp. LEGE 07196. The sequence continues at coordinate 32,508 of NZ_CAWPRX010000116.1, forward strand.
GCGAGTACATTTTTGCCGTCGCTAACTTCAAAACCAAAACTAGCCGCACCGACAAAACCTATGGTGGCTTGGAAAGTTAACAAACCGAGACTAATGTCTGCTTGAGTGAAGCTTAAACCAACTTGGGTTACGGCTACTCCCTTAAAGAATAGTTGCCCGGTTGTAGCATCAGGCAACTGCGTTATCTTAAAGACTGTACCGCTAGCATTTGTTTCGCTATCGACAAACTTCAAGAAGTCAGAAGTAATAGTTATTTGGTTGCCGTCGGAACCGACAGTCAAACTCTTATTAGCTTCCACTCGCGGAGGGGCATTAACTACCGGGAGAGTTGGAATTCGAGTTGGAGTTGGAGTTGGAGTTGGAGTTACAGGAGTACCGTTAGCTCCCAAAAAGTCGCTAGCATCGAGAATTGTAGCGCTGACATTTAATAACAGCGCCAGCACAAAGCTATTGCTGCCCCGAATTTCGGTATTGATGCCGACTTGCACAAACGACAAGCTGCTAAAAATCAAGTCGCCAAATAGCAAAAACCTGTCGCTGCCGTCTGTGTAGTCAGTGATGACTGAACTGCCGGGACTGGTGGTGTTACTCATGACAAAAACGTCATTTCCAGCACCGCCGATACAGGTATGGTTGCCAGTACCGCCAACGATCGTATCGTTGCCGTTATTGCCCATCAAGGTGTCGTTGCCATTGCCGCCGCCGACAACGCTGTCGTCGCCGTCGCCACCGTCTGCCATGTCATTGCCGTCGCCAGTCATGAGGGTATCGTTGCCGGCACCGCCCATCAAGGTGTCGTCGCCGGTGCCAGCGACAACGCTATCGTCGCCGTCGCCGCCATCGCAAACGTCGTTGCCCGCACCACCCATCAAGGTGTCGCCGCCGTCGCCGCCCATCACGCTGTCGTCGCCGTCGCCACCGTCTGCCATGTCGTTGCCGGCACCGCCCATCAAGGTGTCGCCGCCGTCGCCGCCCATCACGCTGTCGTCGCCGTCGCCGCCATCGCAAACGTCATTGCCCGCGCCACCCATCAAGGTGTCGCCGCCGTCGCCGCCCATCACGCTGTCGTCGCCTTCGCCACCGTCTGCCATGTCGTTGCCGGCACCGCCCATCAAGGTGTCGTTGCCGGTGTCGCCCATCACGCTGTCGTCGCCTTCGCCGCCATCGCAAGCGTCATTGCCGGCACCGCCCATCACGGTGTCGTTGCCGGTGCCTCCCATCACGCTGTCGTCGCCGTCGTCGCCGTCGCAAACGTCGCTGCCGGCACCGCCCATCACGGTGTCGTTATCTTTGCCACCGTTAACGATGTCGTTGCCTTCGCCACCGTTAACGATGTCGTTGCCCCGATCGCCCCTGACGGTATCGTTGCCTTCGCCGCCGTCGCACTTGTCGTCGCCTTTGCCGCCGTACACGCTATCGCTACCTGCGCCGCCGTCAACCCGATCATTTCCGTCGTTGCCGTTTACCCAGTCATCGCCGTCATCGCCAAAACAAGTATCTTGGTCGCTGCCGCCCAAAATAGTATCGTTGTCTTTGCCACCATATACCTTGTCGTCGCCTTGGCCACCCTTAACGATGTCGTTACCGCGATCGCCTCTTATTTCATCGTCATCATCGCCACCGTCGCAATCATCGTCATCTTTACCTCCGTAAAGCCGATCTTTGCCACCGTTTCCTCTCATTCTGTCTCGGCCTTTTTTGCCGAATATCACCTCGTCAGCGCTGGTGCCGACAATTAAGTCATCGTCATCGGTACCTTCGAGAGTCTGGCGAACGCTGCCGCTGCCATCTTCTGCGTCATCTGTGCGATCGGCACTTTCTTCGGGTATAGCGTTAAATTCAGCCATTGTGCTGTCATCCTCAGCAGTTGTTTCGGATCTGCCGTTAGACTGATTCGGAACTGGGCTGTTACTGTTGCTAGCGGTGTTTTGGGCGATCGCGTCGTCAATTAACTTGGCTAATTCGCTATCAGAATCGATCGCGCTGGCGCTGCGGAAAGCCGCTAGCCGATCGAGTTCGCTGGCGGAAAGCCCGAACTCTGGTTCTTCGTCATCTAGGGCGATCGGTGCAAACAAATTGGTTTCTGTCAAGTCAGAAATTTGTGTTCGATCGCGATCGGGAAAAAGTGTTCCCGATACATTTCCTAACAACATTTCTTCTTCCATCGTTAATATTGTCTCCAAAAGATTGAGATTCTTAGAATCAGTTTATCAGCAAGGAGGAGACAGCAGAACAACAAATTATAATTTTATATTTTTGTCTGCTCTAGCGGCTGGTTTTCCACCTTTTTGTTAGAGATGCTATTTAAACTGCCAGGGGTTATTTTGCTGTTTCTGCGAGTTCTCTCTCCGGCAATCGCGCACAAAAATAACTGAGCCACCACATACACAGCAAGTTTTGTACCGAAGTTCAGCTTGCTTTTGATGTTCTCCGTAATTTCTACAGTAAGCTGCGTATACTTGCGCTTAAGGGTAGATTTTCTACGTATTTTTACCGTGATTTAGCCTTATTTAAACTCGCAGATCGCAACTCCTAGACAACCACCTAAAATTTTTTTACCCCAAATTTTCCCCTGGCTTTTCTGGCGATCGAGCCTGGTGCGCTGAAGTTTTGTAACACTTCCAGCTCTGACAAATCCTTCCCTGACTTAAGGATTTGAATTCTTGATGTAAGTGACTGTACGCTTCTAATTTTAGTTCCCGATGATTAATTACAAATTTAAATAATTCGCCGTCGCAAATATTTGTTTTAATTTTCAGTCCGGCAATTCGAGCTCGATCGCCCCGCTGCGATCGAACTGAAAAAAATATTTTTTCTGCAATATAAACAACTTAGCAAAAATCTATCTATCTTAAGACTGATTTGAAAAATCAGCAACCAACAGCAATCAACGCAGGAGTTGTTTTTAGTGAAATTGACAAGCACAAACAGACATTGCGATCGCAAATAATATCGTGTTTGCTCGCTTAAGCACAGTAATATTCGATGTGCTTGCGGACTTAAAGTCCGCACTACAAACCCTATTGACTAGGCTTCGTTTTATCAACAATCAAAATGATTGTTGTTGGAAATTATGGGAATAATTTTATGAGGGTTGTATTGTTGAAAATTAAGATTTTTAGCTTGCTCTTTTCTATTTAAATATAAATACATTAATACATTTTGATAAAGAAGAATATCATAAAAGTGGTAAAATAGCAACCCTTAATTAGAAATTATCGATAATCACTCTATCGATTGCCGATCGCCCCTGAGACATCCCAGAAACAAGTACCGTGTCGCGTACTTCTGTCGGGAAGTCTCCAAATTTTAGAAGAAAGCTCTTACTAGCAGATTCAAAACCACAACTCAATCTCAAATCTTCAAGGGCCCAATCTCAAATCGACGCTGCAGATGAGGGTTCGGGGCTTACAGATGAGGTTCCGAGCCGACCAATTCATTAATTGACACAAAATCTAGATTTCAGATGGGGGGATGATGGTAGAGGATAAGCGGTGAGTAGCGATCGGGCGATCGCCTCCCCGAAAAATTTACTCAAATTTACCTTTGATATTTCCCTGAAACAGGTGGGTGAGAGCTGAAGTTATTTTAATAAGAACTAGAGATCCGCTTGGTAAAGTACCTCCAATTTAACTTTACTCAGCAATGAGAAACTCAAGTTCCCAAGGAATGTAAAGGGGTCTGCGGTAGAGGTGCAAAATGTTAAAGATAGCAAAATTGGAGAAAATTCCGCTTTCAATTAGCCGCAGGGCAATCAAAACTAATAAACTGTTATTAAAGTACAAGTTTTACACCCTCAAAGTGTTTGAACAAATATATTTGAGTTCTGCGTTCGCCCGATCGGGGGAAGCGCAATCAGAAAGTTTCATTCAAAGAGTAAAAATCAGTTTGTCGGTGGCGATTGCTAGCTGCAAAAACGCAGGCAAAATCAGAATTGAGGCGGGAGGGCGCTAAATCGGTGAACCAGGAATTTAAACTCTCAGTTACCCCAGTTGGGGACGACGAATATCTAGTACGGACAGAAAAGGTTGCACCCGGTGTACCCTTAGCAGAACAACAAGTCCGCTGGCCGATCGACGAATGGCTGGCGCTGTCTGCTCAACTGATGAACGATCCTTTGGTGGGCTTGCTCCAGGGAACTGCTACTGGCCGGGGACTGTCACGATCGGAAAAACACTCAGCGCCTTCTTTAGTAACCCTCGGGCAACAATTATATAGCGGGCTGTTTCAAGGAAACTTGCGCGACAGTTGGACTTGCGCTCAAGGCATCGCCCAGCACCGCCGAGATGTGCTGGAACTGCGGCTCGGGCTCAAAGGCAGGGACTTGCCGCGACTACCGTGGGAAGTTCTGCACGCGGGCGATCGCCCTTTGGCAACCGGCACCGATTTGGTGTTTTCTCGCTACCAACCAGGTACAAGTTTATTCAAACAAACCCGGATACTGCCAAGTGGCGGGCCGCTAAAAATTTTAATGGCGATCGCCTCTCCCAGCGATCTAGACAACTTGCAGCTTTCGCGAGAAGTGCTGCAGCTGCAACAAGAACTGCAAAACCGCAGCGCTAACCCCCTCAAAAACGGCTTCCATTCCCCGGAAATTCAACTGACTATTCTCGAACAGCCCGATCGAGAACAGCTTACCCAAGCCCTAGAACAAGGACATTACCAAGTCCTGCACTACGCAGGCCACAGCAACCCCGGTTCCAGAGGTGGCGAACTCTACCTAGTCAGCAGCCGCACCGGCTTAACCGAAACCTTGAGCGGCGACGACTTAGCGGGATTGCTAGTCAACAACGGCATTCAGATGGCTGTGTTCAACTCCTGCCGCGGTGCCTACGGCGGCCCATCAGGCATCACAGACGACAGCCCGGAACGCAACTTAACCGAAGCTTTAGTCAAGCGGGGCATTCCTGCAGTGCTAGCAATGGCAGAAAGCATCCCCGACGAAGTAGCCCTAACTCTGACGCGACTGTTTTACCGGAATCTCAATCAAGGCTATCCAGTCGATCTCAGCCTGAGTCGGGCCAGGGCGGGACTAATTTCTACCTACGGTTCTCACCAGTTATATTGGGCTTTGCCCATTCTTTACCAGCACCCGGACTTTGACGGCTATCTGACCGGCGCTCCAACCCAAAGTACCGCATCCAGTATAGGGCTGCAAATAATCGCGTCTGGAATGCCGTCGGCGGCATCGTCTGGCACAGAATGGAAGGGGCCGTCTTCGGTGGTGGCGATCGCCCAAAACCCTCCACAGCCAGCCTATCAAACGGATGAGTCAGACAGTGAGGACGGCGAAGTCTGGGAATATTGTCCTGACCAACTAAAAGATCGCAGGGATTGGATGAGCCCTAGCGATCGAGCATCGGCGACTAATTTACCCAACTCTATTTCCGATCCAAATTCTTCGGTTATTTCACCAAACCTTGTCGCTCAAAAGGCTCAGAAAGCGTTAAAAAAACCGGGATTAAAAAAATGTCTGGCGCTGACGCTTTGCTTGTTGCCGATTGCTTTGAGTGCTGGCTTTGCTGGGTTGCGGTACTTGCAGCACCGCAGCGCGAAACCGGAACAGTTACTCCCGGAGATGCGGACTCCCCTGTCGCAAAATTATATTCAACAGATAAATTAAAATCGATTGCCCGATCGCAGGTGAGGACTTGTATCGATCGATCGGGTTGTGAATCGAAACCATACTATTTGCCATTGGCGATATGAGATTTGCGATCGGGATTTATATCATGTCCGGTCAATTTACCGCAATCAGTAAGGTTCGTAGTGCCGACGGTCGTCCGCACTACGAACCGTTTTTGTTATCAACCGGATTTGATATTACGCACTCCCGACAAAGAAACTGGGTTTTTTAGCCTTACTGCCGATTGCAGCGAAGAATTTTGTCAAAAAGCCCGGTTTCTGACCCCCGGTGCGTAAGTCCTATGAATAAAGATTGACTTATTAGATCAGGGTTGGGAGTTGCCCTGCCGCTACATTCTTTGGGTGAAAATGGTATCAAAATCTGGTATAAGTCGCGAAATGCTCGATCGAGCATTCGTGGTGCGGCGTGCCGCCAATCAAACCCAGAGCCTTAACAATTAACAACATAGTCACCGTCTGGAGCGAAAATGGTATGAAGATGCGGTGGCTTTTAAATTGTATATTTCCCTGACATCGCCAAAAATTCTCTCCCATCAGACCCTCAATCACCACACACAATTTAAATACCCAACAGCTTATTCCCTTCTTGGTGGCTGCGCGATGTTTCTGCAGCGCCGGTGGAGTCTGGTTTTAGGTGACGCTCCTACACCAACCGCAAGCGGTATGTTGTAGGCATCTGAGTTCGGTCAAGGATATCAATATCTTCCTTCATCGTTTCGCTCTACGGCGTTTTATAGTGAGGAACAGGTCCCGCCCCATTTGTCACATCAAAGCTGTTTTATCTAGATATAGATTGTTATTCTGCGATCGAAGATATGAATATTTTACCACAATTATTAAAATGATCGCTCGTCTCGTCGCCATCTTTAAGAATGCTGGTTGGCTGGGCCCAACATCGCGGAGGGAGGATAGCTCCTCACAAAAGCGCGGCTCTCATCCCACCCGCCCAAAGATTATGGGCTGGGGATTCCCGCCTGTCTAGCTAAAACCCGTTCAACGAACAGGTGAAATTTGCATGAATTTTTACCGGATTGCGATCGTCGGACTGTTTTCTGTGCGAGTTATATGCCGAACACCTTAATAGAAGATTGGGACTCGGTATTTGGGGTTTTGAGGGGATTGGCAGCCCGAAAAACAGGGTTTATAAGTAGCTAGCTGGTAGGGGGATAGAAAATATGTGCGGCCTCGCCTTGTTGAGGTAAAAGTTAACCCCGCGCAGGTAAATGCTTTGGGCAGATTTGCAGCGATCGCGCTCTAGGTATTTCCATTCATGTCTGTCTTGTTTTTTACTTTGACTGCAGACAGGAGCTGGATTGGTGAATGCAGGGAACAGACTTTACTTTAAAAAAGTAAAGCATTTAATTTGCGACAATAATTCCTGCTGCGATCGCTCCAAGGGTTCAGACAACCATTTTAGTCGCCAGCAGCAAATAAATCGCGCTTCGAGCATCCACGAGTTGTACCCCCAGTTTTGAGGCTGCAGAAATTTATCCAGAATCCGATCTTTTTAATTCTTAGTATTGACAGTGAAACAAAGTTAATCTAATGTGTTGTAATTGATATAAGTAAACTCCAATAACCGAGGTAAGGTCAATGGCAGAAACAGCGACAGCACCCTTAACAGGAAAAGGTCTGCTTCAAAAAATCAAAGGCAGCGATTTGCCTCGCAGAGAACTTGCAAAGCTTTGCGGCTACTTCACCGTCAGCAAGAGTGGAGAAACACGGATTAACCTGGCTGAGTTTTACGATGCAGTATTAGCTGCTAAGGGCATTGAGCTAGAGAAATCTAAAGCAGACGGACGCGGACGAGAAGCGAGTTATCGCGCTAGCGTTCACAAGAATGGCTCGATCGTGATCGGGGCAAATTACACCCAAGAAATGGGATTAAAGCCAGGAGACGAGTTTGAAATTAAACTCGGATACAAGCACATTCGCTTGATTCAGATCGATGCGGACAGACCAGAGGTGGAATTGGCAGATGATGAGGAGGATACAGAAGAATAAAGGCGATCGCGATGCAGTCAGCCTAGGTTAAGGCTACTGGATTTGCATTCGTTACAGGAGTATTTGCGCGCCACCATGCGATTTAACTGATGAGCTGTCTTGACTATTTCTATTTTCTCTTGTCTCGCAAAGACTACAGTGCCTCTGAACTTCGCAAAAAGGGGCAAGAGAAAGGTTTTGGCAATGAGGAAATATTGGAGGCGATCGCGCAAATTCAAGACCGGGGCTATCAGTCTGACACTCGCTTGGTGGCAAACTCGATCGCAAGTGCTGCGGGCAAATACGGGAAATCCGCCATCAAGCGCAAGTGCCTGCAAAAAGGAATTACTAGCGATTTATTCGAGCAAGTCTGGGAAGAAGAATTTGCCGAAAATCAGGATTCAGAAGCCCAAAAACTGGCAGAATTAAAAGCCAAAGTCATGCGGAAATACAAGATCGACGCGATCGATCGAGTAGATCCAAAAACTAAGGGCAAAGTCTTGAACTACCTGCAATACAGGGGCTTTAATGCCTTTGAACTTTTGCGACAGTGGCAAACAGAAGAAGATGATGAGTAAATTGTAGGATCCGGTAAGTCAATTCGCCTCCGAGATAGGCAAGCACAACTGCATTGCTGCCCCGGAGGAGAAATGGTAATTTATAAGTAAGTTTTTGTAAGTTTATGCCCTATGGCGCCTGCTCAATTAACCGCAGGCGTTAACGGTTCGCGGCCGAAAGTCTGCAGCCTTCAAGCAGACTCGCATTCCGCACTGCGAACCTCGTTTTTTATGATAATCGACAGCATAGGATGTCAATCCTCAGACTTGCTGGAAGAAGATTCATACATCTGCCGGTGTCTGGCTAAAAGCAGGAGATATTTCTCATTGGTTTTGGCCAGCATCCATTTGTCTTTAAAAATGGCGGCGGATTCTGCTTTCACCGGATCTGCATCTAGGGGTAAAATATCTTGGCGAGCGGCGGTTTGCTCTGCAACAGACTCCATTTTTTGAGGGTTCTGCTTGTATTTTCGACCGCTTTTGTGGTTGGCGTAGCGGCGCGATCGAGTATACCCCATTTGCAAGAACTTGCGCGCCATGTCCGCTCCCACAAAATCTTCGCCATCGAGATACTCTAAAAATAACGAGTAAATTTTGCTGCTGGACTCCCTGGCAATTTCAGGAGTCTTAAATCTCCAGAAAGGCAGAATTTCTCCTTTGTAGGGTTCCACCAATAGCACTCCTTGTTCTCCTTTCCCCACCCGATAAAGTTCTGGGTGCTGTCGAAAGTCGATGTTCTTAAAATCCGCATGGTAGTCGAACTGCTTCATGGGGCGTTTTTTGTCGTATCTGGAATTATAGAAGCCCGTGGTTTACCTTCGTCTGGTTTGGTATAAACCCAGGCCCAAGCAATCAAAACGGCTTGAAAAGGCAGCCTGAACCAATACACTAATGGGTTGTCGGGAATCCCTTCTATGGGTATGCTGTTGACGGCTTGATTGATATTAGCTGGAAATACGGCAATAAACAAGGCAATTAACCCCCACGCCGCTGCTCTGCTGACTGGCGGAACTAACAGCCCAATCCCGCCCAAAATCTCGAAAAAACCGCTGATATAAACCAATGCTTCCGGGTAAGGAAGCTGGGGCGGCATGATTCTGATAAAGGGTGCGGGTACTGCAAAGTGCAGCACGCCTACGGTACTGATAGCTACTGCGAGGATGACTCGCCAAATTTCTTTTTGAGCTTTCATGGGAAATCGGTAATTAATAATTGTTAACTTGCGGCGAAAACGCTTGCAAAAATTCGCTGTTTGCGATCGATATGACAAGAAGGCTCAGGCACAAAAATCCCAGCCATCCGGGTTTTTCTAGTCTTGCCGGCGGCTGTAACAATCTTTGGTAGAAAAACTTGGTTTCTCGATAAGTCCGAGAAGTTTTCCCAGCCCGAAACTTGAGGAAGCGGGGCCGAATTGAAGGTTCGCAGGTGATGGCCGAAAACACATAGCGCGGGTTTTGATAACAAGATTTTAGTCTGTAGTTCCCGAATGCTGCCTCTGTCTTGGGGTAGTAATACCCTGTGCGATCGATATCGATTACGATAACAAACCAGGTTCGCGCGTGCGTCATATCGTTTCCGGTTGCATCCGAATAATAAAATCGAGTCAACAGCAGTCAACAGTCAACAGTCAACAGTCAGCAGTCAACAGTCAACAGTCAACAGTCATGAGGAGTGAAACCGGAATTGATATCATTCCCAATTCCCCAATCTAAAATCTAAAATCTAAAATCTAAAATCTAAAATCGTCTGATGGGCGATCGCACCTAAATACGAGTCATTTGTCAAGGAGTTTTATAATTATTTAATATTTGAGCTTTGAGAATTATTTGTAGAGGGAATTATGAAACGCACCGCAATTAAAATGACCGCCTAAATACTGTGTTCTCTCAACTTCTGGTGAGATGTTAGGATGGATCTAATGATCGAGTTTGCTAAAAAGTCGATCGCCCTAGCAACCGCGCAAATCCTTCTACTTGAATTAAAGATTGTTACGCTTGTCGGCAGGAACTTTTTCGCCACCACATGATTCACAAATATTGAGCCTCCCAGCGCTGTGTCATTTTTATTTACACGCAAGCAATCACCGACGACCATGAACACCTTAACCAACAACTCTAAATTTCGCCTAAACCCGATGCTACGGCAATCGCTGTTCTCCGTCATCATATCTGCAGCAGCTTTGGCTACCGGATGGGCCCCTGGCTTGTACGGACAATCTCCAAACCTCGTTTTCGGATCGGCAGCCCAAGCTCAAGCCATTAGCAACACCGAAATTACTAACTACGCTCGCGCTGTCTTGTCAATAGAACCCAGACGGGTACAAGCTTATCAGGAAATTAAAGGAATGGCTGGAGGTTCGGTGCCCAGAGTAGTGTGCAACGAAACTCAGGAAATTAACAGGCTGTCGGGAGGTGTTCGCGGCGTGGCTGTGAATTACTGCGACCAAGCTAAAAAAATTATTGAAAGCAATAACTTGACAGTTAGACGCTTCAACGAGCTCACTTTGCTGCAGCAAGCAAATCCGGCAGTCAAACAGCAAATTCAAGCCGAGCTGCTGCGGCTCCAACAAGCGGGAAATCAATAAACATCGAGTGTTTGAGTCTTTCTTCCTCTCCCGTTCTGTTGTTAGAGTTACTGGGCGTTATGCGAAAATAGTTAAGAAAGGGATCTCGCCTGTAATAAAGTGCTTGACAAAACGAGCCAAACATGGTATTCAAGGACGGGAGCGGTTCAGAGAGATGACAATTTTGCAACTCGCTGTCAGTCGCTATTAAAGATAAAAAAGATCTTCCTCAAAAACTAGATGTGAAGCGAGTTAAGTTGAGGAATAGAATAAAAAAATGCTAACTTTCACCAAACATTTGCCTGCAAATCCCGATGCTGCTGTCAGCTTTACTTTAGCGATGACAGCCGACGATCGCACTCGCAGCCGCCACCAATTCGAGACAGAAGGTGGGGAAAAACTGCACCTGAGTTTACCCAGAGGTACGGTATTGCGCGATCGAGATTTATTGCTGTCGGAAGACGGCAGCAGTTTGGTACTGGTAAGTGCAAAACCCGAACCGGTAATCACAGCGCGGGCCTCGACTAATTTGCTACTGCTGCGGGCGGCTTATCATTTAGGAAACCGTCACGTAGCTTTAGAAGTTACTGAGAATTATTTAAGGCTTTCTCCCGACTCTGTTTTGCAGGGAATGCTGGAAAAAATGGGTTTGGAAGTTATAGAGGAAATTGTACCGTTTCAGCCGGAAACGGGCGCTTACGGCCACAGCCATTAGGTATTGGGCATTGGGCCTAAAAGCATTGGGCCTAAAAGCATCGGGCCTAAAAGCATCGGACATTGCAAATAACAAATAACAAATAACAAATAACAAACAACAAATAACAAATAACAAATAACAAACAACAAATAACAAATAACAGTGAACAATCAACTTTTATGTTTGTTGCAGTTAGCTTTTGCGCCTGTGGGAGCTTATAGTTATTCTGAGGGAATTGAAAGTCTGGTAGCAGCAGGTGCGATCGACAGCGAGATGAGTTTGAGGAATTGGTTAGAAAATTCCCTGGAATTTGGAGCGGTGCGAGTAGAAGCTGCTGTGGCGATACGGGCTTTGAGGGCGGCAAAAATTGGGGATTTGAGGGCTTTGAGTTACTGGAATGCTTGGGCGACTGCTGCTAAGGAAAGTGAAGAGTTGCGCTTGCAAAGTTGGCAGATGGGACGGACTTTGACGCGGTTGTTGCTGGATTTGCGTGAAGCGAAGCTACCCCGCAGGGAATCGCCCGTTGTTTCTGATTTAACAACTATTGTAAAAGATTTGGTGGAAGTTGGCGGCAATCCGTGCAATTTTGCGATCGGCTTTGGGATAGCGGCGGCTTGTTGGCAGATTGAAGAGGAAGCCGCCGTGGTAGGATATTTGTACAGTTGGGCTGCAAATTTGGCGAGTGCGGGGGTGAAACTGATTCCTTTGGGTCAAACTGCTGGCCAGCAATTGTTGTTAGATTTGCATTCTCAAATTAACTCTACGGCGCGAGAAGTTTTAAGATTAGAAGATGATGATATTGCTAGTTGCAGTTGGGGATTGGGACTGGCTAGCATGGCCCATGAAACTCAGTACACTCGGTTGTTTCGCAGTTGAAAATTGGAAAATCTAAAATCTAAAATCTAAAATCTAAAATCGATATGAGTGCTTTTCGTGTAGGAATTGCTGGCCCGGTTGGTTCGGGAAAAACTGCTTTGCTTGATGCTTTGTGTAAGGCGCTGCGACAGCAGTACCAGATTGCTGTGGTTACTAATGATATCTATACTCAGGAAGATGCACAGTTTTTGGTTCGGAGTCAAGCTTTGGAGAGCGATCGAATTTTGGGCGTAGAAACCGGCGGCTGTCCCCATACAGCCATCCGCGAAGATGCTTCGATCAACTTGGTAGCTATAGAAGAGTTAGAACACAAATTTACTGATTTAGATTTAGTCTTTGTCGAAAGCGGCGGCGACAATTTGGCGGCAACTTTTAGCCCGGAGTTGGTAGATTTGACAATTTATGTAATCGATGTCGCTGCTGGGGACAAAATTCCGCGCAAGGGCGGGCCGGGAATTACTAAATCGGATTTATTGGTAATTAATAAGATAGACCTCGCGCCTTTTGTGGGTGCAGATTTGGGGGTGATGGAACGGGATGCTAAAAAGATGCGCGGGGAGAAACCTTTTGTTTTTACTAACTTGAAGACGAAGGATGGCTTAGCGTCGGTGGTTGATTTTGTGAAGCTGAATGTCGCCTAGGGCGAATTAATAACTGTTCGTAGTGATGACTTTATTCTTCTGATGATGCGAACTAAAGTTCTCACTACAAACCTATTTGATTGAGGTGGTTCTAGCGGAAATGACCTTATTGAGTTGGAGCGAGATTTTACCATTTAGCTTCATTAAAAAGAAGTCATTAAATTTGCGCTACCGACTCAACAATTCCCTGACCAAATTTGCCAAACGTTCCGTACTGTCTGTCACCGCTAAGTGAGCAGCAGCTTGAGACATTTTGGCCAAATATTCGGAATCTTTTAACAGATACAGCACTTTGCTTTGCAATACTTCTGCTGTGAGTTCGCTTTGACGGAATACTGCGGCGGCTCCTGATGCTGCAAATACTTCGGCATTAAATCTTTGGTGGTCGTCAGCGGCGTAAGGAAAAGGAATTAAAATAGAAGGTACTCCGGTAACAGCTAATTCTGTCAGAGCACTAGCGCCCGATCGACTAATTGCTATATTTGCTCGCTGCAACAAACTCGCCATATTGTCATAAAATGGCATTGACAAATATTGCTCGTGCTTCAAACTCTCAGCATCCGGGTCATTATTTCCGGTGAGGTGAACTACCCAAGCACCAGCCTCAAACCAAGCCGGTGCACACTCGCGCACTAATTGATTGACTGCGACAGCACCTTGAGAGCCGCCCATGACTAAAATCACAGGTACGCTGTCAGGAATTGGTAACTTTAGAGGTTGCGGCGTGAGGAATTGCGATCGCACCGGTGTACCAGCAACCACGGTTTTCGCGCGGGGTAAATGTTTGGCTGCTGCAGCAAATCCGATCGCCACAGCAGTGCAAAAAGGACTAAACCACCGCGTCACCTTTCCGGGAATTGCATTAGATTCGTGGAGAATCACCGGCAAACCCAAAGAGCGAGCCGCCAAAATTGCAGGTGCTGCGATGTAACCGCCGGTAGTAAACACTCCCTGAAAATTTCCTTCTTTGAGCAACTTTCGCACCTTAAGGATCGAGCCGAGCAGTCCGCCCAAAATACGCGCTGTACCGAGCCCAAATTGCTGCTGAAAGCCTTCTACGGCGATCGTGTGGAGGGGATAAAGCGATGAAACCAACTGCGTTTCCATGCGGTCTGGGACTCCCAGCCATTCGATGTGACAGTCGGCCAACTCGGCGGCGGTGGCGATCGCTGGAAATAAATGTCCTCCGGTACCGCTAGCTGCAACCAACAACCGCAGGGGGGCTTTTGTCAAGGTATTTGTCTCTTTTACAAGTTCCACAGGTCGATCGATTTTAGATTAGAGGTTTTAGATTATTATGCTTATTATTCCGGCAGTTTCAGCCAATTTTCAATCAGCCATCTAAAATTAGATTGTGCCATGTCCCTCCTTCCGTTGTCAGTTTTTGTTGCAGGCGAACAATTGTCCGTGCCGCGACCCCTGACAAATAACCAAAGTATCATCTAATGCGTAATTTGTTGAATTTAGTGCCAAGTGTATCTCAGTATTTTTGCAGCAGTCGGGACGAAAAAGCCGATCCTCTTCGTTGGCGCAGCCCCCGTAGGGGCGGGCTGCGCCAACGCCCGATCGTTTTTGGCTTTAACTGCGGGCTGTCGATCGCTCAAATGTTGTTATGTTTAACAGCGGTAAGTGCTGGCGTGCTGCATCCGACTGCTGTAAAAGCGATCGCGCCGATGGGGGCTACTCCCAGGGCGATCGTCCAAACCCCAGCCAATGCGCCCGCCCCCCTCACCAAACTGCTAACAGAAATTGACGCAGCAGCCAACCGGCGCGATGTCAAAGCAGTCATGGCATTTTACAGCGCAAATTTCACCGATTCTGACGGCTTAAACAGTCGCATCATGGAAAAAGCCCTCACCCAACTCTGGGATCGATATCCGAGTTTAAATTACCGCACCGATCTCAAATCTTGGAAAACCGAAGGTAGCGCCATTATCGCCGAAACCGTAACTACAATTACCGGCACTCAGAAAAAAGATGGAATCGACTTAAATCTCAAAGCTACCATCCGTTCTCAGCAGCGTTTTGAAGGTGAAAAAATAGTCAAGCAAGAGATTTTAGCAGAACAAACTGAGCTGACTTCTGGTAAAAATCCTCCCACAATTCAAGTGAGTTTTCCCGAACAAGTGAAAGTCGGGGAAGAGTACCATTTTGACGCCATTGTTCGAGAACCAATCGGCGACGATATTTTAATAGGAACTGTTTTGGATGAACCGATTAGCGAAAAAACATTGTTTAATCCGTCAGAAATAGACTTAGAGTTGCTGAATTCTGGGGGTATTTTTAAAGTAGGTAAAGCCCCGGCCACGCCAGAGAATCGCTGGATATCAGCAGTTTTGATGCGACAAGGCGGAATTGCCACGGTTAGCGTGCGCTTGCGGGTTGTCAAGTAATAAAAATAGGTGTTATGGGAATTGTTGAGTGTTGAGTGTTGAGTGTTGACTGTTGACTGTTGGCTGTTGGCTGTTGACTGTTGACAGGAAAGCAGTTGACAGTTAGCAGTTGGCTGTGAATATTAATGTTATTAGTTATTAGTAGCCCCAAGCGAGTAACTAAGCTGTCACGCATTTAAATTGTATATTCAGGGCGGGCGGGACATCCCACAAGATTTAGATATTTTTTGACATTCAATTTAACTGCCGCAATAACAAATAACCAATAACAAATAACCAATAACAAATAACAAATAACCAATAACCAATAACAAATAACCAAGAAACAATGACCAATAACCAATAACCAATAACCAATAACCAAAAAATGATTTCTATCCAAAATCAAATTGTTTTCATTACGGGTGCGAGTAGCGGTATCGGAGCGGCTTGTGCCCAGATATTTGCCAAAGGTGGAGCGAAACTAATTTTAGCAGCCCGCCGCGTTGAAAAGCTCGATCGACTAGCAAAGGAACTTGTAGAAACAAAATCCGTCGCGTCGATGAACGAGATTTACTTGCTAGAATTGGACGTGCGCGATCGCCCGCAAGTCGAATCGGCGATCGCTGCGCTTCCCGATGCCTGGAAAAACATCGATATTCTGATTAACAATGCCGGATTGAGCCGCGGTTTAGACAAACTGCACGAAGGCAACTTTCAAGATTGGGAAGAAATGATTGATACCAATGTGAAAGGCTTGCTTTACATGACTCGCTACATCGTACCGGGAATGGTCAGCCGTGGCCGCGGCCACGTAGTGAATATCGGCTCAATAGCAGGCCGCCAAGCTTACCCGAAAGGTAGTGTTTATTGTGCTTCCAAAGCAGCGGTGAGAGCGATTTCTGATGGGTTGAAACAAGACCTTTTGGGAACAGCGGTGCGAGTGACGGAAATAGAACCCGGTTTGGTGGAAACAGAATTTAGCAATGTCCGGTTTCACGGCGATGCAGAAAAAGCGAAGAATGTCTATCAAGGATTGACACCTTTGAAGGCGGATGATGTAGCCGATGTAGTATATTTTTGCGCCACGCGATCGCCCCACGTCAATATTAGCGAAATCTTGCTAGTTCCGACAGACCAAGCTAGTGCAACTCTGGTTCACCGCAAAGAAATTTGAATTTTTAGTGGCGACTGTCCGGATTGCGATGAAATTCTCAGAAAGCTTAGTTGGTAGATGCACCCTGATTAATTAACTCCCGACCAATTTTGGCCGGGTTTTTTTTGGCAAAATTTAGGTATAACAACAGCTAGCGACAGTTTTAGGGCTGAGTCATCGGGGCCGAGAAACCCGGTTTCTAGGAGTTTTGGGCTCTGTAACGAGAAATGTTGAAAGAAACCGGGTTTCTGAAATCATCAATTTTATGAAATTGTCCCGAAAGAGGTACGGTGCTACCGGAGACTAGATTAGTAGATGCACCCTGATTAATTAACTCCCGACCAATTTTGGCCGGGTTTTTTTTGGCAAAATTTAGCTATAACGACAGGTAGAGACAGTTTTAGGGCTGAGTCATCGGGGCTGAGAAACCCGGTTTCTACAAATTTTGGGCTAGGTGACGAGATTTAGGAAGAAACCGGGTTTCTGAAATCATTAATTTTCCGAAATTGTCCCGAAAGAGGTGCTGTCGGGTGGGAGATTAGATTAGTAGATGCACCCTGATTAATTAACTCCCGACCAATTTTGGCCGGGTTTTTTTTGGCAAAAATTAGGGATAACGACAGCTAACGACAGTTTTAGGGCTGACGTATGGGCCGAGAAACCGGGTTTCTCGGAGTTTTGGGCTTTGTGACGACATTTAGGAAGAAACCGGGTTTCTGAAATCATTAATTTTCCGAAACTGTCCGGAAAAAGGTGCTGTCGGGTGGGAGATTAGATTAGTAGATGCACCCTGATTAATTAACTCCCGACCAATTTTGGCCGGGTTTTTTTTGTAAAAAATTAGGTATAACGACAGCTAGCGAGAGTTTGATGGCTGACGTATGGGCCGAGAAACCCGGTTTCTAGGAGTTTTGGGCTTTGTGACAAGAAATGTTGAAAGAAACCGGGTTTCTGAAATCATTAATTTTCTGAAATTGTCCCAAAAGAGGTACGGTGCTACCGGAGACTAGATTAGTAGATGCAGCCTGATTAATTAACTCCCGACCAATTTTGGCCGGTTTTTTTTGTGTTAAGGCTGATGCTAAATAAATTTGAGGTTAATTTCCGGATTGTGGTGAAATTCTCAGAAAGCTTAGTTGGTAGATGCACCCTGATTAATTAACTCCCGACCAATTTTGGCCGGGGTTTTTTTGGCAAAATTTAGGTATAACGACAGCTAGCGACAGTTTTAGGGCTGAGTCATCGGGGCCGAGAAACCCGGTTTCTAGGAGTTTTGGGCTATGTGACAAGAAATGTTGAAAGAAACCGGGTTTCTGAAATCATCAATTTTCTGAAATTGTCCTGAAAGAGGTGCGGTGTTACCGGAGACTAGATTAGTAGATGCACCCTGATTAATAAACCCCAGCCAATGATGGCCGGGGTTTTTTTTGTTTGAAAGCTGGATTAGTCGATCGAGCTACAAGACTTCAAAAGACTGCACCTCAAGCACCGGGCCGATCATCGCAAAAGTCATGATATCCTTGCGGACTGTACCTTTGACACTGACTTTCAAACCATCTTTTTTCAAGTCAGAAGGAGCATCCTTAAGTTCATAAGTTTCTCCATTTTCGCCAACCAAAGCCCAGGTACCAGGGCCTAATCCTTGGCGTTCAATTTTGCCTTTGACTGTAATACTCATGCTGACTGCGCCTCTGTTTTAAGTGCTAAATGTGCCAATCCAAAACACAACAAAGCATTGACAATCAAGAATGTTTGTGCTACTAAACCAGTTCCCAATCCCCAAACGGCAGGAGAGATTACAGCATTCACTGCTAAACAGCTAGCAAAGCCGATCGAAGTTGCGATCGCAATCCACTTCCACTGTTGATGTCCCAACAGCAAAACAATCAAAATCCCCGGAATCAAAACACTAGCAAACAAAGGATTCAGCATATTGCTGCCGTTAATTGCACCGCCGAGTTCGGGAATAGAACTGCCCATGATTCTCATCGGCCACTGCGGCAAGTCAAATACAAACAAGTTGCGGAGGAAAAAGAATCCAGAACTTCCAGCCATCAAGCCGCCGGAAAAGCCCCAAGTCCACTGGAACGGAAAATAATTCCGCATAATGAAAGCCAGCAGGTAAGAACCGAGCACCATTGCAATTTTCGGCAACAGGGCGACTGCACCGCCGTCTATCCAGAAGCGGGGGCTGAGATAGCCGTTGTCGCGCAGCCAGCGGAAGAAGTCGCGGAAGTTGATTTGTCCGCGCTGGGCTAGCTGAACTGCAGCGCCTGCGTCTAGGTGTCCCGAACCAAAATGGTTTAAGGGGTCTTCTGTGACATTTCGCGAGGACTGCAAGAGTATGCTGCGAATTTGGTCTGGTTCTGTGACACCGGAGGCTTTGATCAGCGCTGCAACGCCGGCAACGTGGGGCGCAGCCATGCTGGTGCCTTGGTAGCCTTCAAAGATTTCGGCACCGGTTTCTGGGTCGATCGTACTTTGGAGAATTTTGCCTAGTTCAGAACCGCCGGGGGCTGAAATGTCAACACCCGCGCCGAAATTGGAATAATCGGCTTTTTCTTCGTTGGGGCCGAGGGCGGAAACGCCGATGACGTGGGGATAGCGGGCGGGATAGGATGCCGAACTGTCGCCGGAGTTGCCGGCGGCGGCGATGATGACAACGCCTTTAGAGTGGGCGTAGTCGATCGCTTCTTCCATTAACTGACTTTCGCCGCCGCCGCCTAAACTCATGTTGATGACATCAGCGCCGTTGTCTGCTGCAAATTTAATTGCTTCAGCAATGTCGGAAACTGTACCGCCGCCGCTGCCGCTTAATACTTTCAGCGGCATTAAAGCTGCTTCGTAAGCGATGCCCGCTACGCCGTAGTTGTTGTTAGTTGATTGGGCGACAGTACCTGCGACGTGAGTGCCGTGGCCGTTGTCATCGTAGGCTTCGGCGCGATCGTTTACAAAGTCGTAGCCCGGTACAAATTTGGTTTCTTTTAAGTCGGCGACGGGAGTAATGCCGGTATCAATTACCGCTACTGTTGTGCCGCTGCCTTTTGTTTCGTTCCAAGCCGATTCTACGTTGATGCTGCGGAGATTCCACTGCTTGGCATACATGGGGTCGTTGGGAATCTCGTAAGCGCTGTAAATGTAGTTCGGTTCAATGTATTCGGTATCTTTAGCCAACTTTGATTTTCTCAGGGCGTTTAGCAAAGTGCGATCGCCCTTGACAACATACACATTATCCTCTTTAGAAAACTCACTGTTGAGTTGCGGTGCGATTTGGTACAACTCGGCGAGTTCTTCTACTCGTTTTGCAACAAGAGGATTACCGATATCTTCGCGGAAATCCAGCACAATCGAGTCGTAGGTGCCTTGAGTAGCAAGTCCTGGGAAATTAGAAATTGCCCAGCCAAGCCCGATTAAAAATAAGCACAGAAAGAAAATTTTTTTCATTGCCGATCGTCCGTTGAGGGAAGGCTTGTTCACCACAATAACCGAATTTTCATCGCGATCGCCAGTTTTCTTAGTTGTGGCGGCGGTCAAACTCGCGGGCGGGCTTTTGGTATGTGGTGGCGGTGGCTACCCGCGCGATCGCAAATGGGTGTAATTTCTAGTTTAAATTGCCAAGCAAGTTTGAGTAGTTGAATAAATTGTATCATTAAAGCAGATGGCAAAGAAAACCGGGAGTATTTTTCACAAGGATATTGCATGGAAAGAGGTTTAATGTGGTTGCCGCTGCTAGCAATTTTTATTGGGCTGGCTTGGGCTGGATGGAACGAGTATCAAAAGTTAGAAGCCTATCGCGTCTGGGCGGAACAATTCGCCAAGGCCAAGTACGATATTTATGCTGTACTCGGTCAGCAAGAAGACTGTTTGACTTGGGGGAAACCTACTCGCAGCGGGCCTGTGAATTTGCAAACTTTTTCTTTGAAAAATGTGCAATCGCTCAGGTTGTTAGTTAACGGCGCTGTGGTAGATTTAGAGTCGCCGCCGAATTCGGGAAGTGCGATCGCCCTAGAATTTTTGTTGAAAGATGCTGCGGCGGTGCAGGTTCCTTTTACAGAAGTTCCTCTAGCGACTAAATGGGCAAAGTATTTGCAGGGAGAATTGCAGCGATTTCTCTAAAATCATCCTATTAGCCCAAATTAGGAATAACATAAATTTCGTGGTTCTAGCACAATCAAAATGGTTCGTCGTGAGGACTTGAGTCCGCAAACAATCAGAGGAATAAATTCTTAATTACTAACTTAAAAATGGTTCGTAGTGAGGAATGTATTTGGGAGCATCTCAGTTTGGCATTTGAGCGTGCGATCGTCCCCGAAGAGCGAGTATAATAGACGAGCCGCGAGTATAATAAGCGAGCGGGGAGTATAATAAGCGAGGGTGGACGCTCGCACTACCATAAAAATGCTTTTTGCAAAAGTAAAATGCTCCCATGTATTCTGCAATAAAATAGAAGAATAAATTCCCAACTCACAACCTAAAAATAGTTGGTAAAGAAAAATTTATTCCGCAATAAATTAGGGGAATAAATTCCTCGCTGCCAACGCGATAACAGTTATTTTATCAGACTAGAGATAGTTTTTTCATTCCTATTCCCCTTCCCCTTCCCCTCCGAATGCAAGTACAAGAATTTTTGCTGCGCTATCAAGAAGGAGAGCGCAACTTTGCTCACATTGACCTCAGCGGTGCTAGTTTAAGCGGTGTCAACCTGCGAGAAATAAACCTCACAGGTGCTAACTTGACCGGTGCTAATTTGAGCTGGTCTGTTTTGAGCAATGCTAAGTTAATTGGAGCTTGTTTGCGCCGCGCAGATATCCGCAATGCAGTGATGTCCGGGGCAAATTTGAGCGGGGCAAATTTGAGCGGGGCAAATGTGGCGAAAGCGGATTTGCGCCTTGCTTGTTTGGAAGGTGCAGAACTCAATTGGACGGTGCTTTCTGAAGCGGATTTGGGCGGTGCTAATCTTCAAAAAGTTAAATCTGACCAAATTAATTTGGAGAAAGCTAAACTCGACGGCGCACACTTGATGGGGGCGAAGTTGATGGAGGCGAATCTCAACCGCGCCAGTCTTGTTGGTGCTAATTTAACGGATGCTAATTTGCGGGAAGCGCATTTGGTGGAAGCAAATTTGCGATCGGCAATTTTGAGCGGTGTAAATTTGATTGAAGCTGATTTAAATGGTGCTCAAATGCGATCGGCAAATCTGGCGGGCGCTGACTTGCACCGAGCTGTGCTGGCGGGGGCGGATTTGACGGAGGCTGTGCTCGATAATGCTGATTTGAGTCGAGCTAATTTGGCTGGTGCTTATTTGTTGAAAGCGAGTTTTAAGAAGGCGCTTTTGCTGCGAGCTAACTTGCAAGGAGTGTATTTGCTGCGGGCGGATTTGAGCGAGGCTAATTTGCGCGGTGCTGATTTGCGGAAAGCTGATTTGAGTGGCGCTTATTTGATGGATGCGATGTTAGGTGAGGCGGATTTAAGAGAAGCTTGTTTGATTGAATGTCGTTTGATTCGGACGAGTTTGGAGGGGGCGCAGCTTACGGGTTGCTGTATTCAAAATTGGCAGGTTCAAGATGTGGATCTGTCAAAAGTTGACTGCGGGTATGTTTTTACTCAGTTTGATTATACTGCAAAAGTTGCGGCAAATCGCTTTCCGGCGGCTCGCGATTTTGAGTCTGGGGAATTGGGGCGGCAGAATCAAGAGGAAAGTTCTATTGTGGAGGTCTATTTTGCTGATTTTCCTAATTGGGAGGCTTTGGTGTTTACGGTGCGTCGGGTGGAGTTGGAGAGTTGGCAACTTCAGTTGAAAATTCAATTTTTTGAGTCTGCTGGAGAACAAAATTTACTGCGGCTGAGCGCTAACCGTTTGGTGAATGGCAAGATTTTGGCCGATCGCATTTTGGCGCTTTATCCAGATATGTTGGAAAAGGTTTTAGCCAAGCGGGCAGAAATTTGGGGTTTGCTGGATTTGGCTGTTGCTAGTAACAGTGTGGAGCCGCAGGAGCCAATTCAAAATGAAGTGTTGGTCAGAAAACAGGAAATCTACCAGCGAATGGTGCGTCAAATTTCGTTTATTTTGATGTCTCAAACACCGGATAAATTCTCTGAAAGTGTGCAGCGGCTGTTGGATTATTTGAAGCAGCAAGGTATTCCGACTATTCAGATTCAGAGGAAAGTCATCAGTCAGGCGATCGTGCAGCGGGCCAAGCAAGACTCTGGTTTTCGGGAACAGTTGATTTTGTGGGAAAAAACGGCGCCCGCGAGCGTTCGCGGCTCGATGATGGGGGAAGCGGTGCGGTATGCGATCGGGCTTTTGTCGGAATGAATTGAGTTTTTCTGGGAATAAATCGCGCGGCAAAATCAACATAAATCGCCGCAATTTCTGTCCCAGCTAACCACTTACCAGTCTTCGCTGCGTAGTCGGCGGCTCGCTAAAGCCCGCACTTGCTCGTCGGCGTCGGAAACTGCAAGCGATCGCACCAGAGGCAAAGTTTCCGCATTTTCGGGATAATGTTCGATAATTGCTTCTAGTGCCGTAAATCTGGGATTGTAAGCAAAAGAACCTGTTCTATCGTAGGAGTCAGTAAGAGCTCTCTGGCGCAAAAACTCAAACATTCCCGGCTCGTCTTTCCATCCCCGCATTAACTCTACCAGAGCGATCGCCCGCACCTGAGAATCTTCATCCTGCGCTGCCCGAATTTTCAGCCACTCAAAAGTTTGAGGCTCATTTGTCCGCCCGCGAGCTAACTTTTGCAAAGCGATTTGCCTGACAGCCGGACTCTCATCGCCCTCTGCTTTAGCCTCCAGCATCCTCCAAGTTTCAGCACCCGAAGGCCAGTTGCGAGCGAGTTCCTGCACCGCCACTTCCCGCACCTCCTCCTCCCCAGAATCAAGCTGAATTTTCACCCACAGCAAGGTTTCCGGCTCTTCGGGCCATTCCCGCGCTATTTCTCGCACCAGCACGCTCAGCAGGTGAGCGTCTCCCTCCGACTCCGCGAGTTTTTTGAGAAAAAGCAAAGTCTCGTCGCGGTGTCCCCAGCCTCTTGCTATCTGTTCCACCGCAGTTTCTCGGACGTTGAGGTGTCTGTCTGACTCGGCGAGATTTTTCAACCACTCAAAGACTTCGGGACTGGCTGACGGTAAGGTGGCTGCGGCTGCTACTACCACTTGGCGCACAGTCCAATAATCCTCTGAGGCCGCTATTTTTTGCAGCAGGGGCAATGTATCCGGGCTGTCGGGCCAACCTGCAGCAATCTGTTGCAGGGCTATTTCGCGCAGTTCGGCGTCGCGATCGCCCGCAGCTATATTTTGCAAAAAAGGCAGAGTTGCGGGGTTAGACGGCCAGCCAGAGGCAATTCCTTGGACTGCTGCCTGCCGGACGGTGGAACTCTGGTCGGACTCGGCGAGACTTTTGAGCAGCGGGTAAATCTCTGGTTGGGCCCGCCAGCGCGAAGCTAATTCTTCGATCGCTGCTGTCCGCACTTGTTCGCTGCTGTCGGATACGGCTAGGGTTTTCAGCAGCAGGCCAACTTCTGCCACGGCCTGCCAGCCCGCTGCCAACTCCCGCACAGCTAATGTTCGCAGGGTAGAAGTTCCTGTCTCGGTCAAGTTTTTGAGCAGGGAGAAAGTACCTAAAACGCTGTGCCAACCTCTGGCTATTTCTTGCCACGCTGCGACTCGCACTCCCAAATTTTCGTCGGATTCGGCGGCGGTTCTCAGCTGCAGTAAGGTATCTGTTCGATCGCGCCAACGACGGGCCAACAGTTCCAGCGCGCAGGTGCGGACGGTCGGACTGCGATCGAACTGAGCCAGGGCGGCCACCAGTTGCAAGGTATCCTTTTTATCGGGCCAACCCGCGACCATTTCTGCGATCGCAGCCGATCGCACTGCCCAACTTGTATCGAATTTAGCGAGTTTTTTGAGCATCAGGTAAATTTCTGGCTCGTCAGACCAACTGCGGGCTATGGCTTTGACTGCTGTGGCCCGGACTTCGCCGCTGTCGCTGGAGTGTGCGAGTATTTTCAGCCAGGGCAGGGTTTGCGGGTCGTTTTTCCAAGTTTGGGCGATCGCAGCGATCGATCGATCGCGAATTTGATAAGTTTCCTGCAATTCTTGAGCGTTTTGATAAAGAATCAGGAAAGCCGTGCCGTATTGTGATAGCTTTTTTAAAGCATTTAACAGTTTTTTTTCGGTGTTTTTATTGATGCCATTTTTGACTTTTAACAGGCATCCTGCTGCTAAAAACAAATTAATAAATTTTTCCGGTTGACCGTTTTGATCCGTCAAACATTCTATCAGTTCGCTCGCTGTTTCTCTATCTAATTTAGCTGCAATTTCTGTGAAAACTTCCTGCAAAGATTCGTCTCGCCAGTGCTGCTCGAAAACTTGTGTTTTGAGTTGAGTCCAAGTCAGTTGACCAGTTTTGAGTTGTGCGTCGATTAACTCTGCAACTGTCTGGGGATTATTTTCGCAAACAAGTTTTTTTAACAACATACCAATATCTTGTCCCCTAGAGTTTGTTTGCATTTAAAAAAGACTCGGCGGTTGACATCAGGTTTATACAGGCTTGAACCCTAAAAGAGCGGCTTGAAGAAAGGGCGATTAAAATTACCTTATTTTCTTTACACCGCAAAGGTGTTCGCCCTCGATGGCCCAAGCAAACGCAAGTTTGACGCTGGCGGGGTTTCAACCTTTTTCTGCTCCGTATTGTAGTATGCAGCCGATCGACTCTATTTTATACCACAATTATTTGCCCGCGTCGCGCCCCAATGCAAAAGCCGCCAGCACCCACAGAAATATTGGGTTTTGGCGGAGGGTGATCGAACAATTCAGGCGGTAATTGCTCAAATCATTAACTTGATAACCGTTTCCGACTCGCAACATCCCCACTTGTTTTGCAGCAACCAAAGCACAAACACCTGTATTAAGGGCGATCGTTGGATGCGATCGCACACCTACCCAAAACCATCGATATCTTACTGGGACGCACTCTACAATTTTTTAAATTTTAATGATTATTTAAGCTCCCATGCTGGAATACTGCTTCAAACCCTGCCGCCACAGCCAGCGATTCCACACAAAAAACACCGCACTCCAACCCAACATTACCAGTAAACCGCGGCCTACATCTACGGGCAATCCTATCAAGATTGCAGCGGGAAAATGAATCAAATAAGGAAACGGTGTCCACAAAACTACTTCGCGCACGGCTGGGGGAAACACTTCTAGCGGCGCGACAAGTCCCGATAAAAACAGGTACATTAAAAACCAGAATTGTTCGATCGCACTTGCCCTCTCGATCCAAAAAGCAAACAGCGCAAAGGTATACTGAATCAGGAACCGCAAACAAAAAGCGAAAACGAGAACCAACAAAAACAGTAAAAATCTGCCCAAACTCGGCAGCCAAAAAGACTGCGGGTAAAGTGCAAAAAATAGCAGCACTAATCCTAATACAAACGGTAGCCTCGCAAACCTTTCGGAAACATGAGATGCGAAGTGATGCCATACGGGATCGAGAGGCTGCAACAATCTATTAGATAACTTACCTTCCACGACTTCTTTTTCAAACTCCCAAATCACCCAAACCACATTAGTTTGTCTGACTATGAAAGCTGCTAAAAAGTAACGGGCAAAGTCGATCTGCTTCAGCCCAAATTCACCACTTTCGGCCGCTTGCATCCACACGCCCATCAAGATAAACGGCACAGCTCCCGACAGCGCCCACAAAAACAATTCCTCCCGGTATTCGAGCATATAAGCGTAGTAAGTGACGAGCAAAGTTTTAGCAATTTTAATGTTTTTTTTCATATTCATTCTCACTGAAATAATACTTAATTTAACTCAAGGAAAAAAGAAATAGGTAGAGATTCTTAATGTGCGTAGGCAGATTTTGGTAACGAGACACGAGCAGCGTAAAGAGGCTGGTAATAATAAATCACGATCCCAATAAATCCTCTTTCTTAAAAAAGAATTTGATGCTTTTTTTAACCATTAACAAAGAAAATATTTGACGGTTGTTGGCTCCCTTTGTCAAGGGAGATAGGAGTAATATCTACACTTTACCCGTGCGAAAAACTCGACCGATTACTTCTTCAATTGGCGGATCGGTAACACTCAAATCGATAACTTCTAATTCTGCTAAAATCTTCGACACGCTTACCGTCAGTTCCTCCCTTTTTACCAAAAACCGCACGGAATTACCTTCAATTGATTCTACCTCGCCGTAACCAAAAGCGCTATCTTTGGCCAAGGGTTCGGCTAATTTTACTTGAACTTCCCGATAAGGTGCAAACCTGTCGAGCAATCCGTCCAAACTACCATCATAAACTAATTGTCCTTCATGGATTAACAAAACGCGCTTGCACAAAGCAGTAATATCAGCCATGTAGTGACTTGTCAAAAGTACCGTTGCTTGATAGCGCTCGTTATATTCCCGGAGAAATTGCCTGACGCTAAACTGTGCGTTGATATCCAAACCTAAAGTCGGTTCATCTAAAAATAATACCTCCGGCTGGTGCAGCAAGGCAGCCATGAATTCTGCTTTCATGCGTTCGCCCAAAGATAGCTTTCGCACTGCTTGATTTAACTTGCCTTCTAGTGACAGCATTTCTGTCAATTCTCCGACTCGCCGCCGATAATCTGCATCGGAAATTCCATAGACAGCGGCGTTGATTCGCAGAGAATCGAGCACTGGTAAATCCCAAATTAACTGTTGTTTCTGCCCCATTACTAAGGTGATTTTTTGCAGAAAATCTGCTTGGCGGCGGAACGGAGTGCGATCGCACACTGTCACTGTACCATCAGAGGGATAAATCAAACCAGTCAGCATTTTCAGCGTCGTAGTTTTGCCCGCACCGTTAGCGCCGAGAAACCCCACCACTTCTCCGGGCTCAATACTGAAAGAAACGCTGTCAACTGCTTTGATGTTGCGGTAAGTGCGGTTAAAAAAGTGCTGGACTGTTCCCTTAAGTCCCGGTTGTTTAATCGCTACTGGATAAACTTTGCTTAAGTCTTGTACAAAAATAATTGGCATCGGCTTTAATTTTAACTTTTATTTTAATCTGCGATTTTGCGATCGGCTGTGCCAAGATGGAAATAATTGTCAGATATCCATTAATCACAAAAAATTTACAACTATGGTACTCACTCCCGATCGTTCACGCATCTCTCGTTTGGTAGGAGACAATTCTCCTGAAAATATTACACTTGTACCGGGACAACTTGCTAGTTTTTCTGGGGGAGTTTGGATGCTGGGCGGCAATGATACTGTAACAGGTTCATCAGATGCAGAACGGATTTTCGGCAACGATGGTAAGGACAGTCTGTCAGGCGGGCCCGGCAATGATTCTATTTACGGCGGCAAAGGTGATGACGACATTTTGGGAAAAAGTGGCAACGATGTTTTGACAGGGGATAGAAATAGCGATTTTATTGATGGCGGTGTGGGAAATGATTTGCTGCGCGGCGGTCAAGGTGTTGATTTGTTAGTTGGCGGTGATGGTAACGATACTTTAATTGGCGACAGAGATGTGGATATTTACAAAGGAGGTGCGGGGAGAGATGTTTTTGTTTTTCGAGTCGATCAAGCGGGAATGGGAGTAGGGGGAATAGAAGTTCCTGATGCAGTAATTGTGGACTTTGATAAGTCGAATGATTCCATCGGACTTAGTGTGGATTTTAGCACTACTCTTGTCTTCTTGGAACAGACAAGTTATAGCTTGGACGATCCGAGACTGCTGCTGCTAAATCCTGGAACTATAACGGGGGGAACGAATTTGTTAGCCAAGGGCGGTATCTCGCAGGAAAGTCTCGATCCAGACAGCAACGGGCGCGTGGAAGCTACTAATATTAGAATTGGTTCTAATCAGGCTTTGTTGGGTACTGTGTTGAATGTAACGCCTGCTGATTTAACCGGTCGTTTGATTAATGCTAGTTCTCTGCTGTAATTTGTAGATCAGGGGTGCGAATTACGCACCTTACTAAGGATCTAACTTACTGTCAAAACTGCGCGATAGCGCACTTTATTGTCGCGGACTTTCTGGATTGCTTCATTCGCTTGTGCGATCGCAAAAACTTCGACAATCGGCTCAATCCCAAACTTCTCTGAAACTGACAGCATTTCATGAATCAAAGCACGACCGCCGATCGGAGAAGCCGTAATTCGGCGGCGCTTCGCCAGCAGCGCAAATAACGGAATACTCAAAGGTTCGGCGGGAACTCCTACAAAAGCAAGGGTACCGTCAGAATCGAGAAAATCAATGTAGGGAACCCAATCCAAAGCAGCAGGAACAGTGCTCAACAAAATATCTAATTTACTGCTAGGCGGTTGAGGAACTTCGCCTTTTCCTACTACAATAGCTTCGTCCGCCCCCATTTTATGGGCAAATTCTGCCTTATCTTGGGAAGTAGTAAAAACTGTAACGCGGTTGCCTAATTTTTTAGCAAATTGCACGGCCAGATGTCCCAAACCGCCGATACCAAGAATGCCGATTTCTTGCCCAGAACTCATTCCCGCATTCCGCAAACCGCCGTAAACTGTAATTCCGCCACACAGCAGCGGGCCGGCTACTTTGGAATCGATGCCTTTGGGAATAGGAAAAGCAAAGCGGGAATCTACCATTAAATAATCGGCAAAACCGCCGGGCCCTGTAACAATTAATCCCTGGTTTTCATCGCAGAGATTTTCGTTACCGCGCAAGCAGTCGCGACAATGCAAGCAAGACGACCTTTGCCAGCCGACACCAACGCGATCGCCTACTTTTAAATGAGTCACTTGCGACCCTATTTCTGCCACTTCTCCGATAACTTCGTGACCGGGAACCAGGGGATATTTTGATTGACCCCAATCGTTGTCAATCATGTGTAAATCTGAGTGACAGATGCCACAATTTAACACTTTTATGAGACATTCGTGCACCTTGGGCGCTGCGACATCAAATTTGTATTCTTCAAGCAACCCGCCTGCTTTTTTGGCTGCTAATGCTGTGATTTGCATGGTGATATTGTCTAGTTTATTTGTCATTATAATAGTATTTGGTCTGGTTGAACCATCTATTTTTTTAGAAATTTAAATTTAATAACTAATATCAATTCCGGTTGCACTCCTCATGATGTTAACTGTTAACAGTCAACCCCTGAATTTACTATTTCGATGTAAAGAGGATTTGATATAAAAGTATCTGCCACACTCTTCTCTCCCGAAGCCGAGGGATAAAGAGAGGCTCTTTTTCGCTCCTGAAGCGCGATCGGGTTCTTCCTGGTGACAAGCACTTAGTTAGGATCGAAAACTTAATAACTTAAACACCTCCTACAGTCCTCTATCCTGTAAGTTGCCAGATAAAAGGAGGCTCTTCCTCACCTATTTGCATTGCCAAGCAGAGCCTGGTAAGGAGCAACAGTTAACAGTTAACAGTTAGCAGTCAACAGTCATTTGCTACTAATAACTAATAACTAATAACCAATAACCAATAACCAATTACTAATGACTAATTGCCCATAACTAATTGCATCAAACCGGGGAATAATCGATAGGCTTCCGATGCAAAGAAAGCTGGGCCGACGGTAAGTTCTGCACGCTGATTCTTCACAGCATCCCAGATTGCTTTAGCAATATCTTCCGGCTGAGAAGCCCAGTTAGATTTCAACATTTCGGTCATTTGTTGGCGGCGCAATTCGACTGCTGGTTCGTCTCGATCGCGAAATTGAGCTCTTTCCAAAAAATCGCTGTCGATCAAACCCGGATGTACGGCGCAAACGTGAATGCCTCGGGGCGCTAATTCCAATCGCAAAGTTTCTGTTAAACCGGTTACTGCATATTTGCTGGCGCAATAAGCGGTCATTTGAGGCAAGGGCATTTTGCCGCCTATGGAACCAATATTGACGATTGTACCCGTTTTGCGATCGAGAAAATGTGGTAAAAGTTCTTGAATTGTGTTAACGCAGCCCCAAAAATTGGTATTCATTAATTGCTGCCAATCTTCGGAGGTGGTTTGCTCGATCGCCCCCGCGAGACAAATCCCGGCATTATTCACCAAAACATCAATGTTTCCGCAAGTATCCAGGGCTTTTTGGACGATCGCCCGCACTTGTTGAATGTCGCCCACATCCCCCGCCATAGGGAAAGCGGAAGTGCCTTCACGCTGCACCTGAGCCGCTGCTGCTGCCAATCTCTCTGGCTCGCGAGCCACCATCACCACATCGTAACCTTTACTGGCAAATAACAGTGCCGTTGCTTTGCCGCTTCCTTGAGAAGCGCCTGTAATCAAAACTGTAGGAGCCATAGATAGTTATACTTTGTAAGTGGGGGTTTTGTTTGCTGCTGTATGGAAACTATAACAGATTTAAGGTTATTTTAGGCGCGCTCTACATTGATAGTTGTTTTTAAGTGTGGTAATTTTTAAGGATTGGCGATCGAGTTTTTTTTGAAGGAACCGCGAAGGCGCTAAGAACGCGAAGAAAGAGAGGAGAAGGTAAGATAAAATTAAAAGTTCTGATTGGCTGCACAGATTGGGATCTAGATTTTACTAATTACCAATTACCAATTCCCCATTACCAATTCTCGAAAAAATGAATTTTCCGAAACAACCGCAGAATTGGTCGATCGCCCTATTGTTAATTATCGGAGTTTTGGCAGTCTCAACTTCTTCGATTTTAATTCGGCTGGCGAACATGGAAGCAGGCGCGGGCGGCCTCGGTTTCAGTCTGATACTCGCCGCTTCTCGCTTGAGTTTGTCTTCCTTAATTCTGCTTCCGGCTTGGCAGAAAATTCAGTGGAACTCTTTGCAACCGGGAGCTCGGCGCTATGCTGCGGCGGCTGGTTTGTGTCTCGCCCTGCACTTTGCTCTCTGGATTACCTCACTTTCTTATACTTCGATTGCCGCTTCGACAGCCCTCGTCACCACAACTCCCGTTTGGATAGCGCTGTTGTCGCGCTTCTGGTTTGGCGAAAAACTCACCAAAATGTCGATCGCTGGCATTACTATAGCCCTTGCAGGGGGAATGGCGATCGCCCTGGGGAGTGCGGGCGCAGAAAGTGCCGGTAGCAGCAAACTCCTAGGCGATTTCCTGGCTCTGGCTGGTTCCTGGGTTGTCAGCTTGTACCTGCTGTTGGGGCGGGAAGCTCAGCGGCGGGGACTGGGAATTGGCGGTTATATCGCGATCGCCTATACTGTTGCTGCGATCGTCCTGCTGCCTCTCCCCCTCGCCTTGGGCACCCGTTATACCGATTATTCGCACATTGTATATTTTTATATTTTGTTGACGGCTGTCTTGCCTCAATTAATCGGTCACACCATTTTAAACTGGGCCGTAGTGCAAATTTCCCCAACTATAGTAACTCTTGCCGTATTGTTTGAACCGGTGGCGGCGAGTTTTTTGGGTTATTTGCTGTTTCGGGAAGTGCCCGCGTCGGCCGTACTCGCAGGTGCTGCGATACTGCTGTTTGGCGTAGCAACCGCTACAGTCGGAGCAAAAAAAAGCACAGTCAACAGTTAAGAATTCTCAGTCTTGCCACTACAATTGGCGTGAGTCAGAATAAAAAAGATTAGAGCTACAAAATACAAATAAGCGGGGAGCATATCAATGAGTTTCCACAGTTTACAGCAGACAGGTTGATAGTTACCTCGGACTTACGCGCCAGGAGATTGCCAGCGAGGGCAATTAATTTTTCATTTCCCTCCTACAAGGGCTTGTGATTAATCACATTTTGGATTTTTCGTTTACCGACTAGCTCGCATTGGGTTAAAAAAAACTAAAAAACCCAGAAAATGGGTTGGTTTTAACCGACTTACACGCCTGCTCTCTGGGAATAAATTCCCTGGCAGAATTGGTTGATAGTGCGGACTAAAATCCGCAATCCGGGAACGGAATTTAGTCTGCACTACGAACCTTTTTTGTTACGATCGTAGACCGAACATCCTATGACCAATGACGAATGACTAGCCTTCGACTTCGCGAGCAGCTAAAATGACTAATAACTAATGACTAATGACTAATGACTAATAATATTTGGGTGCATTTCGGAGAATAAAATTATGCTGCCAGAACAATTACAGCGCGTCATCGGCTACTTTCTCGAAGAAGCCACAGAACACATCCAAATCATCGAACAAGGCTTGCTTGGCCTGCAAAACACTGTCCAAGCTCCCCAAAGAATACACCAGCTCATCCGAGCCTCACACTCGCTCAAAGGGGGAGCTGCTATGCTCGGATTTAGCAGCATTCAGCGAATTTCCCATCGCTTGGAAGATTATTTAAAAGTGCTTAGAGAATGTCCGATCGCCGTTGATGACAGGCTGCAATCGCTGTTCACTGAAGTATCTGATATTTTAGCAGCCCTCGTGCACAAGGTTTCTAAAGTTTTTGGCCTCAACCACGAAGATGCAAACCAAATGCTCTCCCTCGCTGAACCGGTTTTTGACGAACTCGACGTTTATTTGAGAGTGCTGATTCCTACTCGCCTGACTGTGAGAGTTACTACCGACGAACACATTCACATTTTCTCCGGTTACTGCACGTCATTGGATGAATTTTCCTCCGCCATTGCGTCGCGCGTCGGTTTGCTCCGAGGTACTATTACTCGCCACGAGCAAGAAGGCGATGGCATTCGCCTTTATATTGACATTTACCTGCCTCCTTACACCAGGATCGAAAACATCCGCCAAGCTGTCGAACTCTCGGGCGCTATTATCGGGACTTTTCAGACTCAGCGAGACTTTTCGTTACTGGTGACGGATTATCCGCCTTACCAAAGTGCGATCGAGCCTCCCGCAATTTGCAACGGATGTCGCTACTATTACGGCAGAAGCGACGGCGGCCACGTGCTCAACTGCACGATCCATCCCGGCGGCCCGGAAGATGAAGATTGTCGCGATCGCGAACCAGAATAAGGGTTATAAAAATCAGATTGCGAACCAGGATTAGCCACCAAGGAATATTTTAGAAAAATCAATATTCTCCATCAAACTTTTGACATAGCTCGCTATCAAATTCTTCTTTCTTCCTGGTTAATACTATCCAATGCCAAGTTCTTCCTTATTCCTTCTTCCTAATGATGTTGTACGGAGAACTCGGAGGCTACAGCAAAACATGACTAATGACTAATGACTTCTTCCTTCTTACTTATTCCTTCTTCCTTCTTCCTTCTTCCTTCTTCTAAAATCCCCCTGAAAGCTGATATCGCAAATTTAATTAATTGCATCATGCTGGAAGGATGCGCCATTGCCCAGATATTGATAGTCAGACAAGCGAGCGCCATAGCTAGCAAGATGTATGTCGGAGGCATTACAACCCCGATCGCGAACCAGGTAAAAACGTGAAATAACATTGCTGCTGCCCAAAATTCAGCCACAACAGCAGATGCCCAAACTTGTATTCGAGGTCGGTTTAGTCCGATCAAAATCCCTGTTTGCAAAGTAGTCAGCAAGTTTGCCGGAACTAAAAAAGCACAGATACCTATGCAGTAGGTATAGGAAAACTCAGTAACTGTATTGAAGTCGAGCATTAGTCTAATTTTCGGGCCTGTTGGATATACTTAAAGAGCTTAACGCAACTTGACTTTCAGCTCCTGTCATCATTAGCTTAACTTAATATTTTCCTCCCAGGGCCGGTCGGAAGACACATCTCTCTCCCCCTTCCAGCGCGCCATATCTTACCACAAAATTAACTTTGTGGAAAATTATTAAAAGTTCTTGAAGAATAGCAATAAGTGCTGGCATAATTAACAGGGGGGATCGATCGCAACTGAAGAGCCAAGTCTGCAAAAATATCTAGAATGCCCGGGCCGGTAGAGCAGCAACACAACTGCTGGTTGATTTTTGACTAGATCGTTTTCGACTAGCGGACGATCGGATGATTCATTGCTAGGGTCAGTCAATGAATCGAGCCGTTACGCGATCGAACAAGATGAGATGATTGCAAAGCCCATTTTATAGCAACTACCAAGGTAACGCCGGACAAATTGTAGTAGGGGCTCGCCTCACAAACAAATCAATCCACCAGTCTAGAGATATCAACCCGCCCCCACGACTCAAATCTCAAATCTATAGAACCCTCTCAAAATTTTACAGAACCAAATAGAGAAAATGAATCGACAAATCACAATCCCAGCACTCGAAGAAGTTGACTTGACAAACTGCGACAAAGAGCCGATTCACCTATCGGGACACATTCAGCCGCACGGCGTGCTAATTGTTGTGCGAGAACCTGAACTAGAAATACTGCAAGTTAGCGAAAATACGCAAGAGTTGTTGGGATTCGATGCCAAAAGTGCGATCGGTCAAAATTTGAGCTTATTATTCGATGGCGCTCAGCTCGAAAAATTCAACGCCTGTTTGGAAAAGGAAAACTTAAAAACTGTCAATCCCATTAAAGTTTCCGTGGAAAAAGCAGGCAAATCCTTAGATTTTGACTGCATACTCCACCGAATAGAAGGAGTTTTGATGGTCGAATTAGAATTGGCCACTACCACAGAAAGTCTTTCGGTTTTTAGCTTTTATCATTCAGTGAGATCCACTGTCAGCCAAATTCAAAACGCCACAGATCTCCAAAATTTATGTCAGCAAACTGTAAAAGAAATCAGAAAATATTCCAAATTTGATAGAGTAATGGTCTATCAATTTGATTCCGAAGGGAACGGCGCTGTAATCGCCGAAGACAAAGCAGAAAACCTGACTCCTTTCTTAGGATTAAACTACCCCAATACAGATATTCCCAAACAAGCCAGAAAACTGTATTCGTTAAATTGGTTGAGGTTGATTCCCGATATTAATTATCAACCTGTCCCCATCATCTCCGGCAACAATTCTATTCCCAACGAACCTGCAGACCTCAGTTTTTGCGTATTGAGAAGCGTTTCTCCCATTCACATAGAATACCTGCAAAATATGGGTGTGGCAGCTTCGATGTCAATTTCATTAATCAAAGATCAAAAACTGTGGGGATTGATTGCTTGCCACAACTATACACCAAAATATCTCAACTATGAAGTGCGCGCAGCCTGCGAATTTATCGGACAAGTAATGTCCTTAGAACTGCAATCAAAAGAAGGAAACGAAGACTACGACTACAAACTTTATTTAAAATCCATTCAAAGCAAGATTTTTGAAGATATATCAACCGCCGAAAACTTGTCAGAAGTGTTCGGTAAATGCCAGCACAATTTGCTGGAAGCAGTCAACGCCCAGGGAGCAGCAATAATATTTGGAGACAATTGCTATCGAATCGGACAAACACCTCAAGGAGAATATCTTAAATACTTAACTAAGTGGGTGCAAAAAAACCTCAAAAAAGAAATATTTTATACAGACTCGTTGACTAAATTCTATCCAGAAGCTGAGGCTTTTAAAGATACAGTCAGCGGGTGTTTAGCCGTAGCAATATCGCCAATTCAAAAAATATACGTTTTGTGGTTTCGCCCAGAAGTAATTCAGACAGTCAATTGGGCGGGAAACCCCAACAAACCAGTTGAAATAGATGAAAATGGCAGCCCCAGACTGTCTCCTCGCAAATCCTTCGAGCTGTGGAAAGAAAATGTGAGTTGCCAATCCTTGCCTTGGAAACAATGTGAAATAGACGCAGCATTGGAATTAAAAAAAGCAATGATTAATATAGTGCTGCGCCAAGCCGAAAAACTCAACAAATTAAATACAGCATTAGAAGCATCAGTCGCCAGAGAACGCGAAAAAACCGCTCATTTAAAAATAGCGATGTCTGAGCTTCAGCGCGCTCAAACTCAATTGGTGCAAAGCGAAAGAATGTCGAGTTTGGGACAGTTGGTGGCGGCGGTAGCCTATGAAGTGACTAACCCGATTAACTTCATCTACGGAAATCTTACCTATGCCAACGAATACAGCGAAAAAATCATCAATTTATTGCATCTTTACGAACAGCACTATCCCTCGCCTTCGCCAGAAATTCAAGCAGAAATAGAAGCAGCAGAAGTAGAGTTTATAGTTGAAGACTTACCGAAGTTGCTGGGTTCAATGAAAGTAGGAGCTAACCGCATCCGCGAGATAGTTCAGTCGCTGCGAAATTTCTCTAGAATTGACGAAGCAGAGATTAAACCAGTTGACATTCACGATGGATTGGACAGCGCTTTGTTGATTTTGAGCAACCGACTGAAGCCGAAGCCCGTGAAGCAAAGCTATCCCGCAGGGAATCGCCCTGCAATTCATCTCATCAAAGAATACGGCTCTCTGCCTTTGGTTGAGTGTTACGCAGTTGAGATTAACCAAGTGTTTATGAATGTGCTGACAAATGCAATTGATGCTCTAGAAGATGCCTTTGTTAACAAGCACTTATCGTCGCAGCGCGGCGGCAAAGAAGAGCCAGCCAAGAGCGGACAAATTCGGATCGTGACAGAAGTTTGTCCGGGAGAAAAAGCCGTAGCAGTTCGGATAAAGGACAACGGTTGGGGCATGGAAGAAACAGTCCGCAAAAAAATATTTGATCCGTTTTTTACCACAAAACTGGTGGGCAAAGGTGCGGGGATAGGTTTGGCCATTTCCCACGAAATTGTGGTGGAACAACACGGCGGCAAATTGAGCTGCATTTCTGCCCCCGGAGAGGGAACCGAGTTGATTATTGAGATTCCGCTGAGGCAAATTCATCCGAAACCGATTGTCAAATGAAAAAAAGTGCGATCGCCCCCCAAATCCACAAATCGAAAATTCGACTAAAATACAAAAGCAGCTAAGTAGATTTGAGCCAAATTTGAGGAAGCGACTGTGACAGAAAAAAATACCGCCCAATGGGATGCCGGCAGATTTGTCAAAACCTTGGCTTATTTCGGCGTTATTCCCTTCATTGGCAGCATTAGCTGGCTGCAACAACTGTTCGGAAGCAGCAGCAACCAGAAAAAAGACGAACCCAAACTCGTACTCGTAGCCGGTGCGACTGGCGGGGTGGGAAAGCGAGTTGTCAAGCGATTGCAACAGCGGGGATATAAAGTCCGCTGTCTCGTCAGAGATAGCAAAAGAGCAACAGAAATTCTCGGCAAAAATGTTGAATTAGTCGAAGGAGATATCACTCTCGCCGAGACGCTAACGCCCTTAGTAACCGAGGGCGTAGATGCAGTTATCTGCTGCACCGGCACCAAAGTTCAACCGGTAGAAGGAGACACCCCAACCAGGGAAAAATACTATCAAGGCATCAAGTTTTATATGCCGGAAGTGGTGGATGTTCCCGAAATAGTTGAATACCAAGGCATCAATAATTTAGTGCAAGCTGTTCGCAGCCAGCTCGTTAAAGCAGGCGAAAAAATAATTTTTGACTTCACAAAACCTACCCAAGATTTAAAAGAAACTTGGGGCGCTCTCGACGATGTTGTGATGGGCGGCACTAGCGAAAGTTCGATCGTCCTTACAGACAGTACAGCCCTATTCACGGGCAATGTTTCCACGGCAAACTCCGGCGGCTTTGCTTCCGTCCGCACCCGAAACTTCGATTCTCCCCTCAATCTCGCAGGATTTAGCGGCCTCCAACTGCGGGTAAAAGGGGATGGTAAGCGCTACAAGTTGATCGTGCGTAGCGAGGCTAAATGGGACGGCATTGGCTATAGCTATTCGTTTGATACTGTTTACAATACTTGGATTACTGTCACCGTTCCCTTCGATAAGTTAATTCCAGTATTCCGGGCGAAAACTGTGAAAGATGGCTCGAAATTAGATGCTAGTAGTATTTATTCTTTTCAGTTAATGCTGAGCAAGTTTGAATACGACGGCGGGCTGAATCCAAAATTTACACCGGGCGTTTTTCAACTGGAATTAGAGTCTATTAAAGCTGATGGCGGGCAGACTTTGCCGCGATTTGTGATGGTGAGTTCGGCTGGAGTTACTCGCCCTGGCCGCCCCGGACTTAATTTAGAAGAGGAACCGCCGGCTGTCAGGATGAATGATATGTTGGGGGGAATTTTGACTTGGAAGTTGAAAGGTGAGGATTGCGTGCGATCGAGCGGCATACCTTATACTGTTGTCAGACCTTGTGCTTTGACTGAAGAAGCGGGCGGCAAAGCTTTGATATTCGAGCAAGGAGACAATATTCGGGGTAAAGTTAGCCGGGAAGATATTGCAGAATTGTGCGTGCAAGCTTTGGAGGAACCGCAGGCTTGTAAGGTGACATTTGAGGTGAAAGAGGGGGAAAATTCTCGTTCTCCGGGAGATTGGGAGGGTTTGTTTTCTGGGCTGAAATAACAATCATGCAATAATATTAAACGAACCGCGAAGACGCAAAGAACACGAAGGAAGAGGAAGAAGAAGAAGATGCAGTTCTTCCTTCGCGCTTTTCGCGTCTTCGCGGTTTAATCATTCCGATGAAACTAGATTTGGTATGATGAGTAAAATAATAACTAATAACTAATAACCAATAACAACTAATTTATGCATTTGACTTTTTGGCGACGAAATCTGACACCTTATTTGTTCTTGTTTCCGGCTTTGTTTATTTTGACTTTAACGGTTTTGTGGCCGGCGGTGCAAGCTTTTTATTTGAGTTTTACTAATTACGAATACGATTTAACTCAAATGCCGCAGTGGGTGGGTTTGAAGAATTTCGATCGGTTGTGGCGCGATCGCACTTTTTGGCAAACTTTGACCAATACGCTGCTGTATCTGATCTGTGTAGTGCCTGTATTGGTTGTTCTACCGCTGGGAATGGCCATTTTGTGCAATCAAAAGCTGCGGGGGATGAACTGGTTCCGCGCGGCATACTACACGCCGGCGGTGATTTCGATGGTTGTCGCCGGGATTGCTTGGAAGTGGCTGTTTGCTGAAACTGGATTGCTGAATCAGTTCGGGGAAATGTTGGGTTTGCCTCCGGTTTCTTGGCTGGCAAACCCGAAGGTGGTACTCTTTAGCGTGATGGCAGTTACTATCTGGAAAGGCTTGGGTTATTACATGGTGATTTATTTGGCGGGGCTGCAATCTATTCCGGCAGAACTTTACGAAGCTGCTGCGATTGATGGTTCGGAAGGTTTGCGGAAACACTGGGATATTACTGTGCCGCTGATGAAGCCTTATTTAGTTTTGGTGGCGGTGATTTCGGCGATTTCTGCTACTAAGGTTTTTGAAGAAGTTTATATTATGACTCAGGGCGGCCCTCGCAATAGTTCTAAGACTGTTGTTTATTATCTTTACGAACGGGCTTTTAAGGATTTGGAAATTGGTTATGCTTGTACCATCGCCCTAGTGTTGTTTTTGCTGATTTTGGGTTTGTCGGTTTTGCAAGTTAGCCTTCAGGGTTTGACTCGCAATGATTGAGGAGTCATACCAATTCCGGTTGCACTCATACATGATGTTAACTGTTAACTGTTAACTGTTAACTGTTAACAGTTAACAGTGAATTTACTATTCCGATGAAGAGAGGATTTGATATCATTGGTCATTGGTCATTGGTCATTGGTCATTAGGAAGAAGATGAGACGGCGGTTTTAAGCGCCGTTATTCAACCCGCGTCGGCGCGTGAGTATTTGTGTTGACGCGGTTTCAACCGCCGAATCTCATTTAAGTAAAATTTAGCACATTACTTGTTCCCAATTATACGCAAGTCCCAAGCCTGTTTAAAGATTAAGTTAAATAACTAATGACAAAGCTCTCAGCCTTGTACTAAGCTTGAGTATATCTCGGAAGTTTTGCGATCGCCCGCGCCGACGATCCCTCTCACACAACTAATTAACTTTCTTCAATAGCACAACTCGTGCAAATTGGCTGCAAACCCTTTAACTTCAAATTTATTAAACTATGATTTTACTAACAGGCTATCAAATCACCGAAAAAATTTACTCGGGTGTCAATACTGTGATTTATCGGGGAATCTGGCAAGAACAGGATTTGCCAGTAATCATCAAAACCCTGAAAAGCGAGTATCCAACTCTGGAAGAGATTACCCGCTTGAGGCACGAATATCAAATCCGAAACAATCTTAAAAACATCGAAGAAATTGTCAATTGCTACCGCACAGAAACCAATCACAATGGTGTGGCGCTGATATTAGAAGACTTGGGCGGATTGGCTTTATCTGATTTTTTGATCTCAACCAAACTCAACTTAAAACATTTCCTAGAAATAGCCGTGGCGCTGGCAAAAAGTTTGGGTAAAATTCATCAAAATCAAATAATACATAAAGATATTAAACCGCAAAATATCATAATCAATCCAGAAACCAATCGGGTCAAAATTACTGACTTCAGCATCTCCTCGCGCTTGGTTCGAGAAAACGCAACTCCCAGCTATCCGAATTTGCTAGAAGGTACGTTAGCTTATATTTCGCCGGAACAAACTGGTAGAATGAATCGCGCTATTGATTACCGCAGCGATTTTTATTCGTTGGGTGTTACTTTTTACGAGATGCTGACTGGTGAATTGCCGTTTAGGGCGATCGACCCTTTAGAATTAGTTCACTGTCACATCGCTAGAATCGCACCCACCCCCCGCAGTTTGAATCCGGAAATTCCCGAAGCAATTTCTGCCATCGTGATGAAATTGTTGGCGAAGATGGCGGAAGATAGGTATCAAAGCGCTGACGGGCTGAGATTTGACCTCGAAACTTGTCTGGCGCAACTGCAAGCTACTGGCAATATATCTGATTTTACTGCCGGAAATGCCGATCGCGCCGGTCAACTCCTCATCCCCCAAAAACTCTACGGTAGAGAAGCTGAAGTCGCCGCTTTGTTGGCAGCATTTAACCGAATTAGCGGTGTAGAAC
>NZ_CAWPRX010000117.1:0-7981 GCF_963890365.1 Tychonema sp. LEGE 07196
TTTTGTTGCGAATCATAACTGGTTCAACTCGGGCTCAACTGCTTGCCCGGTAAAGGTTTCATCCTATTTTACCTTTTTTTGTCTACCCCCTTGACAATTTGCACTTTTTCTTAACTTGTCACAAATGACCCAGATGTGTTAGCTTTCGCAACTAGCGAGGAACGTGCAGTCATTACCGAGAACCGAAAAGATTTCTTTCGGCTGCACCGCATACAGCCCCGTCATGCCGGTATTATAGCCTGTACGAACGATCGCGATTGGGAAGCTCTGGCTAACCGAATCCACATTGCGATTACAGCAGCAGAATCTTTGCAAGGCAAACTGATTCGCGTTGTGCGTCCTTCCAAGTAACTTATAGCCTTTCAAGCGAAAGATGAGGTATGCCGAGGTATGCTGCAACCCTTACATTGTCAAGCTTTTCATGGCAAAACAGGTACCTCACCTTTTAGAGAAAGGCTATATGCGCCCCCGATCGTACAATTTTCTGAACCAATAATAACTCTTATCGGTTTCTGTCCAAAAACAAAAACCGGGCAACTTCGCAGCTACCCGGCTATTCAAACTTTAGACTTCAGATAAATCTCAAATCTCAAACCTAAAATTATTAAACAGCGACAGTCTTCTTAGTAGAAGAACTCAATTCGCCCTTAGCATACTTAGCTGCGAAATCGTCCAAAGAAACTTGCTTGATCTTTGTACCTTGACCGGCGCAACCAAAAGAGTTGTAACGATCGCTACAAACCTTCTGCATATACTTGATCGACGGCTTCAAGAAGTGGCGCGGATCGAATTCTTCGGGCTTAGCAAACAAAGCTTCGCGCACCGCAGCGGTAATCGCCAAACGGTTGTCAGTATCGATATTGATCTTGCGAACGCCGCACTTGATACCCTTTTGGATTTCTTCCACAGGTACACCGTAGGTTTCGCGGATTTTGCCGCCGTTGCTGTTGATGATTTCCAGCAATTCTTGGGGTACAGAAGAAGAACCGTGCATTACCAAGTGAGTATTCGGCAAGCGGCGGTGAATTTCTTCAATGCGGCTGATTGCCAAAATTTCGCCAGTCGGCTTGCGAGTGAACTTGTAAGCGCCGTGGGAAGTGCCGATCGCCACTGCGAGAGCATCAACGCCGGTTTGCTCAACGAAATTAACAGCTTCTTCGGGATCTGTCAGCAATTGATCGTGGGAAAGCGCACCTTCAAAGCCGTGGCCGTCTTCTGCTTCGCCCATTCCTGTTTCCAGAGAACCCAAGCAACCCAGTTCGCCTTCAACGCTAACGCCGATCGAATGAGCCACTTTCACAACTTCGCGAGTAACTTCAACGTTGTACTCGTAGCTGGCCGGAGTTTTAGCATCAGCTTCCAGAGAACCGTCCATCATCACGCTGGTGAAACCTTGGCGCATGGCAGAATAGCAAGTGCCGGGGGCATTGCCGTGGTCTTGGTGCATACAAATGGGAATGTGAGGATAGGTTTCAACTGCCGCCAAAATCAAATGGCGCAGGAAATTTTCCCCAGCGTAGGAGCGAGCGCCGCGAGAAGCTTGCAAGATCACAGGGCTGTTGGTTTCGTCAGCAGCGCGCATGATGGCTTGGATTTGCTCCATGTTGTTGACGTTGTAAGCCGGTAGGCCGTAACCGTTTTCAGCCGCGTGGTCGAGCAGCAGTCGCATAGGTACAAGCGCCATAGATATTCCTCCTAGTTATTTGTGTTTCTGGGCCGTGAATTTTAGACAAGCTCAATTCTTACGATAATCTTAAGACAATTTGTAGCCGATCGCGCATTAACTTTCCAAATTTCTACTTAAAAGCTCAAAAAACAAAATTTCGAGCTCCGAGCATTCAACTCGAAACTCAAAATTCTAGATTTTTAATGGGTCGCCCGGGATTTGAACCCGAGACCAATCGGTTAAAAGCCGAATGCTCTACCGCTGAGCTAGCGACCCGTGTAAACGTTGTTACCGCAGACAATTTCTAACAGTAGCACCCATCATTTAAAATAGCAAGTGTTTTTTAGAAAAAAGTTGCAGTCATCCGCACGATCGTCTCACAAGTCGCTCCCGGCTGCAAATAAATCAAGTGTTCGCCAGTGTTTAGAGCATTTCCTGGAGCAGTCCAAGGTTCCAGACAGTAAAAATCCTTGCCCTCGATCATCCAGAAGATCAACTTCCCATAGCTGGAATTGTAACTGAGGGTTAGCCGCAAGCCCCGTGCCGCGTCAGTAACAATAGCAGCAAGACCCGTGAGTTCATCAAAGGAAATATCTATTTCATCCAGTGTCGGGTCAAAAACCCCCGTGAAATAACCCTTAGAGTGGGTATTCCGATCTCTGTACTGCATCCCCGGAATCTGAAAGCGCAGATTTGTCTTGTCGGGAGCGAAAAAGTAAGGGTGCAAGCCGCTAGAAAAGGGCATGGGCTCGACACCAAGATTGGTGTATTCCTGCACAATTTCCAAAGAATTGCCTTTAATTTGATAAGTAAAAGCTAGCTGGAAATCAAACGGATAAACAGCTTGAGTCTTCTCGTCGCTTTTAAGCACTAGGGTAAGAGCCGCGCAACCCTCCGTGACTTGTTCCGTCGCCGTCCAAGGCAAATCGCGAGCAAAGCCGTGTCGTTCGAGCTGGCGCGAGACTCCTTTGTAGGTGTAGGTCTTGTCGGCGAGATTGCCGCAGATGGGAAACAAGATGGGAATCCCGCCGCGTACAGTTCGATCGGGATTGGCGAACCGTTCCGCGTCCAAGTACAACATTTCTTTGCCTTCAACCAGCCAGCTAGTGGCAATACCGCCCCGTTCCGGCACAACTTCTAGAGTAGAGTTAGCGGTTTCGTCGGAGAGGATATAGGTTTTATACTGCTTTTGCTTCAGCGCGATCGCAAACACATTTGTCATCGGTAGTAGGTCGTCGATCATTGGTTCTTAGTAAATCGGTCGTAATTAGTCGCTGCTAGTTGATTTTTGCCCATTACCGCCCCTTTTTTACCCCTGTGCATCATAGATCCGACCTTCATAGGCCGTCCCCATCCTCGCAGTTATTATAGGAGGCAGCGCGATCGGCTGCTTAGACCGATCTCTGCTGGTGTCTGGAATGTTCCTGCGTGTCTGCTGCTCTGTGACCCCGACTTTGAAAGATAGAGCCCGAGTCGGGGGAAGATAGCTTTGGGGACTCATCGCCCCTCCTTGACTCCCAGATAGGGGCGCAATAAACGGTTCTTTGATGAATGGCTCTTTGGTAAACGGATCTGCTTCCCGGTTAGGATTTTGAGGTTGAGTGTGGTAGATGCGCGGCGGCAAATCTTGATTTTGAGGCGGGCTTGACTCAATTGCAGGCCCAGCGCCGTTCTGAAATAATGAGGAGTTGTCCGGCTGTTTGGGCGCTGCAGGCAAAGCTGGC
The DNA here is from genome assembly GCF_963890365.1 of Tychonema sp. LEGE 07196. Lineage (NCBI taxonomy): Bacteria > Bacillati > Cyanobacteriota > Cyanophyceae > Oscillatoriales > Microcoleaceae > Tychonema > Tychonema sp. LEGE 07196. The sequence goes on from NZ_CAWPRX010000117.1 coordinate 3,391, forward strand.
AAAATCGGAGTAGGTTTGGATTGTGCTGGGTCTGGCAGATTGCTTTCACCTGCTGTTTTGGGCGAATTCAGCCCTGGCCCGTCGATACCGCTCTTGGCTGGGGACAATGGATAGTTTGGAGTTTTTGGTGTGATTCCTGAGTTAATTGTGGCATCTAGAACTACAGAAGATCGCATTGGGCGATCGAAAATACTAGAAATTTGTTCGACGTGTTTGAGAATCCGATCGCCCGCCGCCCCATTCACAACCGAAGGCTGAAACTTTTTCACCTCCACAGGCAGAAATTCTACCTTCATATTCCTGTCTTTGAGCGATACTTTCAAGACTGCAGTATCGTAATCGCTGCGAGCATTCGCGCCGAATATAAAATCACCAAGCGAGTAAACAATTGGGCGGCCTTTGTAAACTTCTGCACCTTGGAGGACGTGGGGGTGGTGTCCCACTACCAAATCTGCTCCTTGGTCGATCGTAAACCGAGCCAAATCAATTTGCCAATCTCCCGGATAATCTGCCAACTCAACTCCCCAGTGGTAATTAACAATAATCCAGTCTACCTGACCCCTGAGAGCTCGAATATCCTCTGCCACGCGATTGTTGCGGCGGGGATTAGTACCAGCTTTCCCTTGGTCGGCAGAGTTAAGGTCGGTATCATAATAACTGAGGTAAGCGATCCGCTGACCCTTCACCTCAATAATATCTGGACGCCTAGCTTCTTTAATATTTTTACCGGCTCCCAGATGCCCAATTCCAGCATTATTTAGAGTATTTATAGTCTCCACCAGCCCCGGTTCCTCGTAATCCATAGCGTGGCTGTTTGCCAGATTGACAAGATCCACTCCTCCCGCTGTTAATATTTTCACCAATTCTGGATCGGCTTTAAAATTTAATTGTTTTTTATTCTTGGTCAAGGTAGAGGTAGTCAGGGGATTTTCTAGATTAACCATCGACACATCTGCTTGCCGGTACTCGTCCATATTGGCAAAAGCCCAATCATAATTGTTACCGGCAGATGCTCCGATCGCATCCGATAGATTCACATTTCCCCCGAACATCAGCGTTACGGTGGGATCGTAGGGATTAGCAACCTGCTTTTGTTGCACTACTGGTACTACTTCCAAAGCCGCTTGCACCGAATCTGGACGTTTGGGAGGCGGCCCCGAAATTAGCCCAGCTTGCTGGTACGGCGAGACTGGAGATACTAACCGCACGGCCAGAGCCTCGTGGTAGCTCACCCAGCACCCTAAAATAAATGAAGCAAGTGCCGATCCCACTAGCAGTAGAGAACGATACGTTTTAAATTTAACCCAATCTATGACGAATAGGGAACGATCGCGCCGCTGCCGCCGATTTGCCGGAGTCACAATTCGCACTGACTGTTTCCAGAGAATCTCTGGTTCTCCCGCCAACCGCGCATGAATTCGCACCCCTTCTACTGCTGGGGAGTTGAGTCTCCAGACTTGGTGACAAATAAATTTGACTAAGCTTTCCCGGAGAGTGCTCCCCAGTAATGTAGTATCCGGCGCAAATTCCCGCTGGAATTCTACTAAGATTTGGACGCAGCCGGCTTGAGCTTGTTCGACGCGAGCATAAATCCCTTCGGGTCTGAGCAAGCTGTCAATCCAGTAATTCAGGGCTTGAAAGTTGCCCGATCGCGCTAGTTCCAACATAGACGGCTGCGACCAATTTTCTGCATATACCATAAATTATCCTCCTTAACACATCGATAACTTTAATTTGTTGTCAACTACCAGCCACCGCCGGCCGAGTACCGCTGCATGGTGGGGGCGCAGCATCTGAACTCCACCGCAACTCCAAAAACCTCGAAAGGATTGCTGCTTTGGCTTCAGTGTCCGACACATTAGGGGAGTGCTCAGAATATCCCCGTACCCCTCGAATCTTCCCGGACAAGCAGCTTTGTATATATTGCAATATTTCTGCTTCCGGCGCGATCGGCATCAAGTTCAAACCCTCGACATTCACAGCGAAAAATTAGCTTTTTCTGCGGTCGCTCGGTCTCAGAGGTCTGCCCAGAATTCGAGCAACTAAAGCGAGGTATAGCCTTTCTGTGCTCTCATATGAGGTACGCGGGATAGGGCCGAAGAGCATTGGGCCCAAGAGCATTGGGCCCAAGAGCATTGGGCCCAAGAGCATTGGGCTTTCCTCACAATGCTCGATCGCCGCTATATAATGCACCTAAATTTAGCTATTTAGCCAATAAACGCAGCCTTTCGGCAGACATAAATGTGCAATTATAGTAACAACTATTTAGCTATTTATTTAATAGGCTCTTCCTTTTTGTTGCTCGTAATTTTGCTAAATGCGATTTAAATCTATCCGGTGGCTCGGTCATATATTTGAGTTTAATTAAGCTATTAAAATTGGCACTATTACTCGCTATCTGGTGTTTGCATCAGCAATAATAAATCGTCTTTTTTGTCCCGACTAGACGATTAAAATTCGCGAAGCCGAACGGTTATTTTTACGCTGAAAAAACTGTTTGACCTGTCGATCGGATTTAGCTTTGTGCAGTTCCACCTTGACCGAAGAGAAACTAGACTTGTTTGGCAAATCTGTTTCGAGGCAAAGATATCTCAAACCCGCGTCCACACCATAAATTCTAGTGATATTTAGTGGATCGAGAGCAGGCATTTTAAGCTGTAGATTTACCATCAATTAATCAGTCTTCGAGAATTTCCGACAGACAATCTTCGCAGCACCGATATCCTTGCACTAAGCAATCAGATAGATGTGCTGGTTGTAGCCGTCGGGAGGACAATTCGACCATCTAGCGTGTGAATACTGACTTGACGCTCGGTTTTAAAGTCGCAGTCACGCTGGTAGTTGAGCGTGCAAGTCCCGGAGGTGTACTTTGGAGCTTTGTCGAGCCCCTGGTATCGCCGTTTGGTATGCCGGTTCTCGATCGGTTCGCCTCTAATCGCTAAGGGGCTTTCCTATTTTGCTTAACTTTACTCTACAGCGTCTTAAAGTCGCGGTCACTTGTTCGATCGCAATTTCTTCCCACAGTCCGAACTGTTTTGAAGTCGCGGTCTGAAACTGTTGATTTTCCGTTGGTGATTGGATTGCCAGATCGCCCGAAAATCCTTATGATCAGGTGGGATATCAACAGCTCGATCGCAAAATTATACTATGTGAAAGCGGTCTGTGCAATCATCGCAGAGCATTTGTGAGCTGCCTCAAGCACCGCGACAGGGAGATCGAGTGACGAAGAGTTTTATCATGTCGGCTCGATTAACCGCAGTAAGATTCGATCGCGCGTGCGGAATGCAGGTATTGCAGAACTGAGCGGACGGTCATCCGCACGCGCGAACTGTGTTTATTGTCGCTTGCTTGGTGTCTCTGAGGGTTCGATCGCTCCCTCAAATCCTGATTCTGGGATGTATTGTGGCAAATGCGTCTGGCGAGAGATGTCGGTGGCTGCAAAATCTGCGATCGGATAAATGGCGTACTAGATAGATTTAGTGGTAAAATCAAATTTAGTAACACCCATCGGTGTTGAAGTTTCAAAAAAACGTGAAACTGGCTCGTCAATATGGCTGCCTTCCGATGTCAAACCCAAAGTACGTTACGGAACAATTGGCATAGGAGTCCAGTCCTTATAGGACGGCTTTCATGATAAGTTACGTATTGTTGATTAGCCAGATGTCACAATCCGGTCTCAACTCTATAAATCCCAAAAATCTCAAATAGGTTGGGGCATCCACTATCGGAATAGGCAATATCAGGCAAGCTGTGCTTGCTGAAAGCTATTTGAAATCCAGAATCCCTATGCCTTGAGGTTGGGGATTATGTCAATGTAAACAGGCAATCTTTTTAAGCAAATACACTGCGCAGGAGAACTGACAAATGCTACAGCGCAAAATCTATCAACTCTGTTGTGATGGTCGTGAGGTTTCTATTTTTCTTCGAGATCAGCAACGTTGGATAGAGCGCGCTCGTATCCTAGATATTGAAGGGGATCTAGTCACGCTGCGCTACGAAACCGACGAAGAAGACGAAATTAGCTCCTGGGAAGAAATGGTGCGTCTAGAAAGTATTGGAGCTGTATCCCAGAAGTTGGCTTCGGTGTCGAGAACTAACTGCGAACCCCTAGTTTCTGACGATTGTCCCGAAGCGGAACAAATTCGCAATCATTACCCCGACTCGAATTTAGATTAGTTTTGAGCTCGCGCTTGAAGCAAAAATAAGATTTGGGGGAAAATCAAACGATTTTTCTCCCTTTTTTCTGGAAGAATTACCAAAAAATTGGGTTTAAGGAGAATATTTCTTGCCTCTGTTTTTTGATAAAATTTTGGGGACGCTGCGGGGATCAAGGTATCACAAGAAAAAAAAGATTTTTGTGGGACGGACAGGGGAGCATCTGGGGCTTTGTAAAAAGCATTTTTTGATGATAGTGCTGTCCCCGCTCTCGTATCTCGTATTGTACTCGCGATCGGAGACAGCACTATAAATACAAAACACAGATGCTCCCACGGACACGGCGCTAGCCTGTCTTAAGCTGTTGTGCAAATAAACATTGTATATTTCGACGATCGATCGATCAAAAATCTTCTCCCCCTCTCCCCCTCCCCCC